>DASSLE010000239.1:0-6467 GCA_035689725.1 Pseudolabrys sp. | reverse complement strand
GCCACCACCTCGAAAAGCGGGCCGCCAAGCCGCTCCTGCAAGGCATCGAGCGAGGGCATTTCCTGGCGGCAGGGCAAGCACCAGGTCGCCCACAGATTCACCAGCACCGTCCGCCCGCGCCACTGGGCAAGGGTTAGGGCCTTGCCGCTCGAATCCTTGAAGGCGAGGTCGGGCAGCTTCAGCCCGCTATTGGCGACCTTGACGGCGGCGACCTCGCCATGCGCCAAAGCGGCCAATTTACGGGCCAAATCCGCCGCCGGGCGGCATGCCGCATCGCCGCCCGCATTGCCTGTCAGGGTCGCAATCCCATATACCCCGGCAAGCCCGACGACCAAGCCGGCGACAGCGCCTGCCATAACCTTGGACAGGCGCTTTTTGTCGGGGCCGGAAGGACGTTCGGACATCAGCGGCGAGGCCTCGGTGGCAAGATCGATCCCAAGAGCGATACCATGAGCAACGAGATGTGGGGTGGGCGGTTTGCGTCTGGCCCCGGCGCCATCATGGAGGAGATCAACGCCTCCATCGACTTCGACAAGGCTCTCTACCGCCAAGACATCGCCGCGTCCAAGGCCCACGCCGAAATGCTGGCCAAGCAAGGCATCATTACGGCGGACGATGCGAAAAAGATCGCTCACGGTCTAGACACGATCTTGTCAGAGATCGCCGGCGGCAAGTTCTCGTTCAAGCGGGCGCTGGAAGACATCCATATGAATGTGGAGAGCCGGCTCACCGAAGTAGTCGGGCCGGCGGCAGGACGGCTGCATACCGCGCGCTCGCGCAACGATCAGGTGGCGACCGATTTCCGGCTTTGGGTGCGCGATACCGTTGATGCTCTTGAAGCCGCGCTCGCTAACTACCAGCGCGCACTGGTTGAAAAGGCGCTGGCGCATGCGGGCACAGTGATGCCCGGCCTGACTCATATGCAAACGGCTCAGCCGGTGACCTTTGGACATCATCTGCTTGCCTATGTGGAGATGGCGGCGCGCGACCGTGGGCGGTTTACCGATGCGCGCAAGAGACTCAACGAATCTCCGCTCGGCGCTGCAGCGCTCGCTGGTACCTCATTCGCACTTGATCGCGACATGACCGCGAAGGCGTTGGGCTTCGAGCGGCCGATGGCCAACTCGCTCGATGCGGTGTCAGACCGGGATTTCGTCATGGAGGTTCTTGCTGCCGCAGCAATCACATCCGTGCATCTATCGCGGCTGGCGGAGGAGATCGTGATTTGGACTTCGCCGCTCACCGGTCTCGTAAAACTGTCCGATAAATTTACCACCGGCTCGTCGATCATGCCACAGAAGCGCAATCCGGATGCCGCCGAATTGGTGCGTGCGAAGACCGGGCGAATGGTCGGCGCGCTCAACGCTTTGCTAATCGTGATGAAGGGCCTGCCACTTGCCTATGCCAAGGACATGCAGGAGGACAAGGAGGGCGCAATGGACGCTCTCGCGGCGCTCTCGCTGTCGATTGTGGCGATGACCGGTATGGTCACCGATATTGAGCCCGACGCGGCGCGTATGAAGAAGGCTGCCGGCGAGGGTTATGCGACCGCCACCGATCTCGCTGATTGGCTGGTCCGGACTCTGAAAATTCCATTCCGCGAGGCGCATCACGTTACCGGCCGGATCGTGGCCAAGGCGGCTGAGGCGGGCGTCACGCTGCATCGGCTGCCGCTCTCGGTGATGCGAGAGATCGAGCCGCGTATCGCCGACGACATATTCAGCGTTCTTTCGGTCGACCGTTCAGTGAAGAGCCGCACGAGCTTCGGCGGCACCGCACCCAAGAATGTGCGCGCGCAGGCGAAAAAGTGGCTCCGTAAGCTGGAAAAAGAGAAATCCTGACTTCGCCTTGTTTGCCTGTTTTGCTATCTTTCCTCCATGCAAGGAGTGCTTGCCTTGAGGCATTGTGAACGTCCCTTTCTCCGTCTCTCGCTGATCGTTGCGCTAGTTGCGGCGCTCGGCCTGGCAGCGTGCGGACGCAAGGGACCGCTCGATCCGCCGCCGGGGGCTTCGCTCGCAGGCGAGCAAGCGACGACGGCTGGCGGAGAGACTCAGCCCGACAGGCGCATCCTTGGGCCTGACGGAAAACCGATTGCGTCGGGTAACTCGAATAAACGTATTCCTCTCGACGTTCTACTCAACTGAGCGTGTCATGCATCACTTTGCTTATCGCGACGGCGTGCTGCACGCCGAGGCGGTGAACCTCTATACGCTCGCCGCCGCGGTTGGCACACCGTTCTATTGCTACTCGGCGGCGACGCTCACCCGTCATTACCAGGTATTTGCGGGTGCCTTTGCCGATGTGCGCGCGCTCATCTGTTACGCCATGAAGGCAAATTCCAATCAGGCGGTTGTCAGAACGCTGGCCAAGCTTGGCGCCGGCGCGGACGTTGTATCGGGCGGCGAACTCAAGCGCGCGCGGGCAGCCGGCATTCCCGCGGACAAGATCATGTTTTCGGGGATCGGCAAGACCGCTTCCGAGCTCGCGCTCGCGGTCGATGAAGGAATTCTCTGCGTCAATGTCGAATCCGAACCGGAGCTTGAACTGCTGTCGTCGATTGCGGCTTCGAAGGGACGCACCGCGCATGTTTCGGTCCGCGTTAATCCCGACATTGATGCCAAGACTCATCACAAGATTGCAACCGGCAAGGCCGAGAACAAGTTTGGTATTCCGATCAGCCGGGCGCGGGAAGTTTACACCCATACAGGCAAACTCAAGGGCGTCAAGGTTGCCGGCGTCGATATGCATATAGGCAGCCAGATCACTGAGCTTGATCCGTTCGGCAATGCATTCTCGTTGCTTGCCGAGTTTGTGCGCACGCTGCGTGCTGACGGCCACACTATTTCACATGTCGATCTCGGCGGGGGCTTGGGCATTCCTTACCGCGACGACAACGAGCCGCCGCCGCACCCTGAAGCCTATGCTAAGGTCGTCAAACAGGCCACGCGCGATCTTGATTGCCGGCTGATCTTCGAGCCTGGCCGTCTGCTTGTCGGTAATGCCGGTATTTTGGTGACGCGTGTGTTGTTCGTAAAGCACGGCGAAGCCAAGAATTTTGTCGTCGTTGACGCGGCTATGAACGATCTCATTCGTCCGACGTTATATGACGCGCATCATGAGATTTGGCCCGTGGTACGACAGTCGCCTACCGCTCGCCGCATTCGCGCTGATGTTGTCGGGCCGGTGTGTGAAAGTGGCGATTTCCTCGCCATTAACCGAGATATGGTGGAACCGCCAAGTGGCGCATTGCTCGCTGTCATGTCGGCGGGCGCCTATGGTGCGGTACAGGCCGGCACCTACAACACACGCGCCTTGGTGCCGGAAGTGCTGGTTAATAATGCGGAATGGGCGCTGGTGCGTCCACGCCTTGAAGTTGACCAATTAATTGCGCTCGATCGCATGCCGGATTGGCTTTGAGCACATAAATACCCGCGTGGCCGGATAGGTCGGTGCGTGTTACCGTGGTCACAAATAGATTCTCCTGAGCCCGAGCGACGGAGCGGCTTTTGGACGAAGTGAATGACCAGCATCAAGGTCGGCAGCAGCCGACCAGACTTTTCATCGCGCGAGCGCTCACCCGCGCGCGCGGGAGTCTGTTGTGGGAGCGGCTGTGGCCAGCGCTCGCCGCGCTGGCGACTGTGGTCGGGCTATTTCTCGCCTTCTCCTGGGCGGGTCTGTGGCTGGTGCTGCCGCCGCTTGCGCGCGCCGTCGGTCTCTTCGTATTCCTAATCGCGGTCGCGGCAGCGGCATTGCCGTTACTGATTTTACGACTGCCTAGTGTCTATGACGGGCTGCGCCGGCTTGATCGGAGCACCGGTGAAGCGCATCGTCCGGCCACCACGGTCGCTGACCGCATTGCCGCCAACATTCAGGATCCAGTAGCGCAAGCCCTCTGGCAGGCGCACGTCGAACGCGCCCTGCTTTCAGCGCGCAAGTTCAAGGCCGGCTGGCCGGCGCCGCGGCTGTCGTTGCGCGATCCGATGGCATTCCGCGCGCTCGTGGTCATTCTTGTGGTGGCGAGTTTCTTTGCCGCTGGCGGCGAGCGGATAAAGCGCGTTGCGGCAGCTTTCGACTGGCGCGGCGTGGTTGCGCCGGCAAATTTCCGTATCGATGCGTGGGTCATCCCGCCCGTCTATACCGCTCGGCCCCCAGTGATGCTGCCGGGCTTGCGCGCTGGCGAAACTGCGCAGACGGCGGCACTGGTGGCAGTACCAGTGGGCAGTCAGTTGGTGATCCGCGCCACCGGCAAAGTGCGTTTCGATATCGTGCAGCATGGCGGCATCGAGAATGCACCGGCCGAAGCGCGCGCGCTCCTCCCGTCCGGAACGGAGGAGCGACGGCTGCTGATCAAAAGCGACGGCTCTGCCGCCGTCCATGGCGTGCTGGGTAGCGACCTGGTCTGGAATTTCACTTCGATTCCCGATCGTCCGCCGAACATCGAGCTGACCAAGGATCCGGAACGGCAGGCGCGCGGTGCACTGCGTCTCGATTACAAGATGGACGACGACTACGGTGTCGTAGAAGCGAAGGCGACCTTCTCACTTAAAGATGAGCAATCGTCCGACAAGCCTCGCCATTCACTGTTCACCGCGCCCGACTACGCGCTCACCTTGCCGCAGGCCCGCACCCGCTCTGGTGCAACGCAAACAACGCATGATCTCACCGAGCATCCGTGGGCTGGCGCCGAGATCATCATGACGCTCACGGCACGGGACGAGGCTGGCAACGAGGGACGCAGTCAGCCGCACGAGCTCACCTTGCCGCAGCGGATATTCGTAAAGCCATTGGCACGCGCGCTTATCGAGCAGCGGCGTAGCCTGGCGCTAGATGCCGAAACCAAGCCGCTGGTGCTCACGGCCCTCGACGCTCTCACCATAGCGCCGGAGCGCTTCACGCCCGAATCCGGCGTCTATCTCGGCTTGCGCTCGATCTATCACGACCTTGAGAACGCAAAGAGCGACGACGCGCTACGTGAGGTGGTGGCGCGGTTGTGGGATATGGCGGTACAGCTTGAGGACGGAAATGTCTCTCAGGCCGAGCAAGCGCTGCGTCAGGCCCAAGAGGCATTGCGTCAGGCGCTCGAGCGCGGCGCGAGCGATGAAGAAATCAAAAAACTGATGGATCAGCTGCGCGCGGCTATGGACAAGTTCCTGCAAGCGCTCGCCGAAGAGATGCGCAAGAATCCGCAGCAGCTTGCACGGCCGCTTGACCGCAACACGCGTACGCTCAGCCAGCAAGACCTCAAGAGCATGCTTGATCGGCTCGAGAACCTCGCGCGCTCCGGCAACAAAGACGCAGCGCGCCGGCTGCTCGAGGAACTGCAGTCGATGCTCGAAAACCTGCAAATGGCACGTCCGGGCGCTTCGACTGGAGAAGACGGCGACGACGACATGATGTCGGCGCTCGACGAATTGGGCGACATGATCCGCAAGCAGCAACAGTTGCGCGACAAGACCTTCCGGCAGGGTCAGGACAGTCGGCGCGACCGTCAGCGGGGTCAGCCCGGGCAGAGCGACCGCCAGATGGGCGATCTGCGCCAGGACCAGAATGGCTTGCGGGACCGCCTCAACAAGCTCCTGGAGCAACTCCGTCAGCGCGGGCTCGGCCAGCCGGGTCAGCAGGGCGAGAGCAACGAAATGGGTCAACTCGACGATGCCGGTGAGGCAATGGGCCAGGCGGAAGGTCAGCTCGGCGAGGGTGATGCCGACAATGCAGTCGATAGCCAGGGCCGAGCACTGGAAGCGATGCGCAAGGGGGCCCAAGGGCTGGCGCAATCGATGCAGCAGCAAGGCATGGGGCCAGGCCCAAATGGTCGGCCCGGGCGCGGGCAGGCTCGTGCTCAGCAGGACACAGATCCGCTCGGCCGTCCGCTGCGTGGCCGTGACTATGGCGACGATCTTACGGTGAAAGTGCCGGGCGAGATCGATGCTCAGCGTGCGCGCCGTATTTTAGAGGAGCTGCGAAAGCGCTTTGGAGAGAGCTTCCGCCCGCAACTCGAGCTTGATTACATCGAGCGGTTGCTGAAGGATTTCTGATTGCGGGATCGCGAGGTCGTGGCGCTGGAATTGCGGGTCACTGGCGCTGGACCAGTGTTTCGCGCATCACGTCCTGAATCTGATCAATTACTTGGTTGCGGGGGCCGCATCCTGTGCGTTTGAAAAGCGCACCATCACATCGATCGCATTTTCTGGTGGTGATCCAAAGTGGCTACGAAAATCCAGTTTTTCTCCCGGGCCGATAATGTTGCGGCTCGGCATCGCGGCCCAGGTGTAGATTTCCTGTCCGGCCGCGTCGCGCGCAGCAAATCGAAGGCGTGGCACCTCGGGTGGCCGATTGGTGATACTGACGATCGTGCCTTCAATCACAAGGGAAGACAGGCCTTCTTGCGCTTCCTTCGAAATTCGCATGTTGTCGAATTTCAAATTGCGTAAATTGACCGGTAGCCCGACGAAAGAAAACAACGAAGC
>DASSLE010000238.1:0-2139 GCA_035689725.1 Pseudolabrys sp. | reverse complement strand
CGCGCCCATCTTGCCCATGGCCAGCACGATATAGCCGCTGCCCGTTTGTGGCTGGGACTTATCCTTTGGCGTCAGTCGTCCAGCGCGCGCGGCTTCAGCCAACACAAAACGTGCCGCAGCATCGACCGCCATGTCAGCTAGATCGGTAAGCGCACGCGCCGCTTTCATCACCGGCCAAACGCCGCCGATATCAGCGAGCGCAATCAGCAGTGCAGCCTCTGCCTTCATGCGGCGCAACAGCTGCATCGCCTGGGTTTCGTCCTTGCTCGAGGCGGTGGCGCGCCCATGCTCGGCCAAAAGAGTGGCCAAGCGCTGGTCTGGATTTGCCCTGAGCAAACGCAAAAGCCGTTCCGGCTCGCGGCTCGCCAGTTCCCACAGATAAGGTGAGCTTTCAGCAAAACTTGCCAGCAGCGTGTTGATAGTTGGTTGGGTGCCAAGCAATGCCTTGAGCGGCTTTGCTACCCCTGGCGCCAGACTGCCAAGCCAATCGGCAACGCGGGCGGTCGCCGCTTTCGGCTCGACTAGCTGCGGCGCGGTCGTGATTAGTTCGGCCAGGGTCGCGCTTTTAGCGCCGCTGCCAACGGAAGGTTTATGGACAGCCGATTTGCGGGAAGCTTTGCGTTTGGCGGGTTGCCTCATCCCGCAATCTGTACCGGCCCTCGCCGTGGCAAGGCAATGACGCTTTTGAGGCCCGGCTGGTTGTCGGCAAGTATCAATTCACCGCCATGTAGACGCGCCACCGCGGAAGCTAGACTTAAACCAAGCCCGGAACCAGGCTTCGAACGGCTCTGCTCCAACCTCACAAAACGTTCGACGACCCGAGCGCGATCAACTTCTGGAATGCCTGGTCCGGTATCGGCGACGGTAAGCAGAATACGGTCGCCCTCGGCAAGTGCGCGCACCACAATCTGTGCTGGTGCCCCATTGACCGCCTCGCCACGTGGCTCCACGTATTTTATGGAATTGTCGACCAAGTTGGCGAGCGCCTGGCTGATGAGCTCGCGATTCCCCTTGAGTGGCGCGGGCGTATCGGCCTCTACTCTCAAGGCGATTCCTTTTTCCTCTGCCAATGGCTCATACAGCTCACCAATATCATGAGCGATCTCGGCAGCGTCGAACTCGGCCATATCCTCACGTGCTTGCCCGGATTCCGCACGCGCGATCATCAACAGCGCATTAAAGGTGCGAATCAGACCATCTGATTCTTCGATCGTGTTATCCAGCGCGGCGCGGTATTCCACCTCATTTTTGGCTGAGCGCAAAGCTTGTTCGGCACGATTACGCAGACGAGTGAGTGGAGTCTTGAGATCGTGGGCAATATTATCGGAAACCTCCTTCAAGCCGCGCATCAACGCCTCGATGCGTTCCAACATGACATTGAGATTTTCGGCCAATCGATCAAGCTCATCGCCGGTGCCCGCAACCGGCAATCGGCCGCCGAGATCGCCGCTCATGATCGTGCGAGTCGTCTCTGTCATGGCGTCAACGCGGCGCAACACGCGACGAGTGACAAACAATCCGCCGGCAAGCCCTAGTACAATTACAATTGCAATCGACCAACGTCCGGCCGAGAGCACGATATTGTAAAGCCGCTCGCGCTCATCGAGGTCCCTGCCGACCAGCAGGCGGAAACCGCCCGGCAATTGAAAAACGCGCGCCAACGCGTGGTGCTCGGGATGGTCGCCCGCTTCAGACTCATCGAGCCGACGGTAGCCCGTTTCGGTCCAGCCGGGATTGTCGAGCGTCCCCGGCGGCAAGGCAGTGACATTACCGGCAAGTGACTCGCCGGCAGGGGTGGTGACCAGATAGAGGCTAGAGCCTGGCCGCCGAGCCCGCGCATCCACAACGACCACCAGTCGTCTGATGCCGCCGAGGCGGTATTGCTCGGAAAGACCGGTGATTTCAGCATTGACCGTATCGGTAATCTGTTCAGTAACCAGTCGGCGGGTATTGAGAGCAAAATAGCCGAGCAGAAATGCGGCAAACACCGCAAACACAGTCAAATAGACCAGCGTCAACTTGAACGTGGTGGTGCGAAAAAGTTTACCGAGCGCCGTCACGTATCATATATCCCGCGCCGCGGATCGTATGTAGAAGCGGCTGGGAGAAACCTTTATCGATTTTTGAGCGCAAGCGCGA
>DASSLE010000237.1:0-2776 GCA_035689725.1 Pseudolabrys sp. | reverse complement strand
GATGTGGTTCTCGCCCAAGATCGCCAGCGCGGTCGAGATTCTGTCGCGGCCGGAGCTGCGTCGTCAGTTCGGAGGGACCGGGCGTTTCGTCGCAACCTATGCCATCGAAACCGTTTATTCGATCCTTCTGTGCTCGATTCTTTGGTTTAGCCACACCATCTTCCTGACCGGCCTACTGTTTGGCCGTGAGATTGGCTGGGTCGGACAGACGCGCGATGACCACGCGGTGCCGTTCTCGCTCGCGCTCCACATTCTGTGGCCGCACACGCTTCTCGGCTGCGCCGTGCTCGGCGCGTTGGCGGTGACGCAGCCGGCGGCGATTCCCTATGCGCTGTTCCTCACCGCAGGGCCGGCGCTCGCTGTGCCTTTCGCCGTAATGAGCACCTGGCCTTCGATCGGCAGCCTGTGCACCCGAGTCGGGATCGGTCGGCTACCGGAGGAGACCGCGCCGTCAGTCGCGCTGCGCACCCTGGTGCTGCCCGCGATCGAGACGGCGGCGCCGCTGCCACGGCCGAGCCCGGTCTGACGCAGTGGTCGAGGCATTAAGGAGCGCACGCGGCATCCTCCGGTCGCTACGTATCTATTACGGAGATCGCACGCACGCAGCGGCGATGGATCGCCTTTATGGTCGCTTCGTAGGGCAGGGCGATCTGGTGTTTGACATCGGCGCGCATGTCGGCGGCCGCGTGGCCTCATTCCGCCGGCTGGGCGCGCGCGTCGTCGCGGTCGAGCCACAGCCTGCCATGGTCAAGGTGCTCAAAGTTCTCTACGGGTGCAGCGCCCGTGTTGCTATCGAGCCGGTGGCGGTCGGCCGCAATTCCGGCACGACCGACATCATGATCAACCGCGAGAACCCGACCGTTTCGACCGCGTCTCGCGACTTTGTCACTGCAGCGCGCGATGCGCCCGGCTGGGAGGCCCAGCGTTGGACCAGGACGCTGCGCGTGCCGGTGACGACGCTGGATACGCTGATCGCCAAGCATGGTGCGCCAGTCTTCATCAAAATCGACGCCGAAGGCTTCGAAGAAGAGGCGCTCGCGGGGCTGACGCTTCCGGTGAAGGCGCTGTCATTCGAATTCACTACCATTCAACGCGATGTCGCTCTCGCATGCATCAAGCGTTGCACAGCGCTCGGCTATACTCGCTTCAATGTCGCGCTCGGCGAGAGCCAGACCTTTATTCATGCCGATTCGGTCAGCGGCGCAGCAATCGCCTCCTGGCTGACTGCTCTGCCGCACGCCGCAAATTCCGGTGACATATATGCCGCGCTCGTTTGACCTTGCGCGGGCCGCCGCCGCCGTACTGATCGCGGCCGGCTATGGCCTGACGCTGTTCATCTTCTATCCCGGCGTTATGACATACGACGCCAAATTCATTTACGAGGACATCGGCAAACATGTGCTCGGCGACTGGCAATCGCCGGCAATGACCGAGCTGTGGGCGTGGATCGATCCGATCGCGCCAGGTTCGGCCAGCATGTTCCTACTGATCGCGGCCTCTTATTGGCTGGCCTTTGGAATATTGGCGTTCACGCTGGTGCGACGCTCGATTTGGCCCGCGCTGCTGTTGCCGATTTTGGCGCTGATGCCACCGGCTTTCGTCTTCGTCGGCATCATCTGGCGCGACGTGTTGTTCGCCGTCACGTGGCTGCTGGCCGGAACAATCGCCTTCGCCGCCGCCGAAAGCAGCACCAAGCTCCGCGCGTCGGCGCAAGCGTTGGCACTCGCGCTGTGTGGCTTCGGCGTCTTGTTGCGCCCGAATGCACTGATCGCTGCGCCCATACTCGGCGCATATATTATCTGGCCTGCGCAATTCTCATGGAAGCGGGCAGCCATTCTTTTCCTGCCGGCCATGGCCGTTTTTTTCGCGTTGGTACAACTCATCTACTATGGCGCGTTAGGAGCGACCCGGCAGCATCCATTGCAATCGGTCATGGTGTTCGATCTCGGCGGCATCACGCATTTTGCGCAAGAGAACCAGTTTCCCGTAACGTGGAGTGGATCGGAAACGGCGAAGCTTCTGAATACCTGCTATCGGCCGACGGAGTGGGATATCTACTGGCGCATCGAGCCATGCGAATTCGTGATGCACAAGCTCGAAGGCGAAGAAAAGCTATTCGGGACTTCGGCCGTCACCGCGGCTTGGGTGCGCGCCATCGCGCGGCATCCAATCGCCTATCTCCAGCACCGCGTTTCGTTCATGTGGAATTTCCTTACCGGCGCAAACCTCACAATGTGGGTGGCCGATGTCGAACACCCAATCGAAAATGTGTTTGCCGATCGTCGCGCTTTCGTCGCATTAATGTCGGTTCACGACGCGCTCAAACTAACGCCGCTGTTTCGCGCGGGCACATGGCTGCTTCTATCCATAGCGGTATGCGGTTTTGTCTGGCAGCGGCGTGGCACGCCTGAAGGCACCTTCGCCATTGGCGTCTGCGGATCGGCCGCGGTTTATGTGCTCACGTTATTCGGTGCCGGTGTTGCTTCGGATTTCCGTTACAGCTACTGGGCGGTGCTGGCGGGCATTGCGGGCACGGTCGTCGCGCTTACGCCTAAGCGTCAGCCGGCGTGATTTGCGCCTTCGTGAGTCGCGCAAAGGGGCCGTTCAGGCGGCGCAGCACGTCGAACGAGCCGCTCTCGACGATGCGCCCGCCGTCGAATACCAGAATGCGCGTCGCCTTGCGTATGGTGGCAAGTCGGTGCGCGATGACGAAGGTGGTGCGGTTCCTCATAACTTCGTCAAGAGCCGCCAGCAGCTGAGATTCAGTTGCGGCGTC
>DASSLE010000236.1:0-6508 GCA_035689725.1 Pseudolabrys sp. | reverse complement strand
CGGACAATGCAATATGGCTCGCGATCGCCCAACCGTCGTCCGCGTTGAAATGCCGAAAGGCGTCGGCTGCAAGTCGAAATGACCGCTTAAGAACGCGCAATAGATGCTCCCGCAGGCGGCAGTCACTCAAATCGTCTATTGGCGCGGGCTTTGCAAGCCCGTTCTTGCAATGCTCGCCTTTGCGAGAGAAAAAGCTACGCCGCTTGTATGTTGTTGAGGAACTGACATACTTGTGCTTCCAGGTCTTCGACTGCGACCGAGTCAGCGGGGTCCTTGACACTCGAGGCTGTGAAACGGGCATCGGTCGTTACGCCGGCGACCCGGCTCATTACCTCCGCCCCGACGCGGGCTTCGCCCGAAGCGCGACTGACCCCTTCAGCTATTGACGCTATCGCCGAGTTCTGTTGATCGACAGTTGCGGCAAAGGCCATTGGCGAGAAAGCCTGCAACCGGGATGAGTGCCAAGACAACGATGCGGGTGCGCACCGAAATCGAGGCGAGCACCCGGGCCAGCCGGTTGAGCGGAAGTGAAAGATCGATGGAGCACATGTAGCTGGTTCGGTCTCACCAGTGGCAGGAGCACTGCGCAGTGGTGTCGATGCAAGCCGGAAATAGTTAATTTTTATAGCAATTTACATTACGCATGGTCTTGCCAAACGCGCAGTAAGACACGGATTTCCTTGACGCTTTGCTTTTGTGCACTGCACGCGTAGTGTCGTTACCATCGCCGACGTTAGCGCCGAGAATGTGATGGCAATCGCCGCTTCCCGACCTGTTAGGGAAAATGATCTGGTCGAACTCGCCCAAGAGGCGAGTGCGGCCCTCGATGCCCTGCTGGCCGACGCAATGGCCAAGGTGCGCGAGCGGGTGTTGGTGGAAGGCCATGTGGTCGGCCGGTTGCTCGACCGCGAGCAACGCGCGACCCACGGGCTGGCCTGGTTCGCGACATATGTAGTGGCCGTGCGCCAACTGGCCGCCTATGCCGCGCGCATGGCTGGCGACGGCACACTCGGAGAAGCCGAGGAACTCCTCGTTCGCATTGGTCTCGGAGAATATCTCGCGCAGATCGCGGGTGGCATTCCAATGAGCCAGGGCGAAGTGGTGCGGCCGTCCGATCTCGGTCTGTCGTCCCCGCAGGTAGCCGCGCGCATCGACGCGGTTGAGGGTCTCATCCGCGACGGTAACAACGCCGAGCGGCGCTCCCGGCTGATCGAATTGATCCGCACAAACCACAATGCCACGGTCGGTGTTTGCGGGCTGGACGAGACGCTGGAATCGATCCGTGAGGAAATGCGCAAATTTGCCGACAGCGAAGTGATCGGAAATGCGCAAGGCTGGCATCTCACCAACAGCTACATTCCGCTTGATGTCATCGCACAGATGTCCGAACTTGGCGTGTTCGGCCTCACCATCCCTGAAGAATTCGGAGGCATGGGACTTGGCAAGGAATCCATGTGCGTGGTTTCCGAAGAACTTTCACGCGGCTATATCGGCGTCGGCTCGCTCGGGACGCGCTCGGAGATTGCCGCCGAATTGATCCTTGGAAGCGGCACCGCTGCACAAAAGGAAAAATGGCTACCAAAAATTGCAGCCGGCGAAGTCCTGCCGACCGCCGTGTTCACCGAGCCGAATACGGGTTCGGACCTCGCCTCGATCAAGACCCGCGCGGTGCGCGACGGTGACGTCTATAAAGTTTACGGCAACAAGACCTGGATCACTCATCCGGTGCGCGCCGATCTGATGACGCTACTCGTGCGCACCAATCCGAAAGAAACCGGCCATCGCGGCCTGTCGATGCTGCTTGCCGAAAAGCCGCGTGGCGACGATAAGAATCCATTCCCCGCTCAGGGAATGAGCGGCACCGAAATCGAGGTCCTCGGCTATCGCGGCATGAAGGAATACGAGATCGCTTTCGATGGTTTTGAGGTGAAAGCGGAAAACTTGCTCGGTGGAGTCGAAGGTCTCGGTTTCAAGCAGCTTATGCAGACTTTCGAGTCAGCCCGCATTCAGACTGCCGCGCGTGCCATAGGGGTCGCACAAGCTGCTATGGAGCAAGCACTCGACTACGCGCAGAACCGCATGCAATTCGGCGGCCCGATCATCGGCTTCCCGCGTGTGGCTGACAAGATCGTCATGATGGCGGTGGAAATCATGATTGCGCGCCAACTCACATACTATGCAGCGCGTGAGAAAGACTCCGGTCGCCGCTGCGACCTGGAAGCCGGCATGGCCAAGTTGCTGGCCGCCCGGGTCGCCTGGGCAGCCGCAGACAATGCCGTGCAGGTGCACGGCGGCAATGGTTTTGCGCTGGAATTTCCGATCTCTCGCATTTTGTGCGATGCCCGGATTCTGAATATTTTTGAAGGTGCCGCCGAAATCCAGGCCCAGGTTATCGCCCGCCGGCTACTCGACGGCACCAACTAAAGCGCAGTTCCGCAACAAATCGAAGGCTTCAACGTTTGATCCAGAACAAAACGCAAGCTCGTGCGTGCAGTACGGTTACGTGTAATTGAGGAGGTTGGTCTATGTCTGAATTGTCGATACGTCATGGAGAGTGGGTGGTTGTTTGTGATGGCGCCAAGGCGCTCGTGCTGGAGAACGCCGGAGACGCCAAGTTTCCAAATCTCAAGATGCGCGAGGTCTATGAGCAGAAGGATATGCCGACCCATTTGCTCGGCGCCGATAAACCTGGCCGCACCCATAGTTCTGTCGGCCCAAACAGCAGCGCGGTCACGCAGACCGACTGGCACAATCAGGCCGAACAGGCCTTCCTTACCCATCTCGCCCAAAAGCTCGACGCCGAAGTTGTCGCTGGCAAAGTGAAATCGCTGATCCTTGTAGCGCCGCCGCGCGCGCTCGGCATGATCCGTCAGGCCTATTCGCATGCTTTGCGCGACGCCATACGTACCGAGATTGACAAGGATCTGGTCAAGCACCCGGTGCACGATATCGAGAAGCACCTAACCGCCTAGCTTAACTGTCCGCGTCCGATTGTGGCTGGCCCGCCGCGAAGGCGATGCTATGTTCGCCGCGATTCCCGTTAATAAAGGCCGGCGAATGAACTGGACGAACGGTCAATATATGCGTGGCGGCGCTGTCGCCATCATCGCCGCCATTCTGGCAGCGACGATCGCTGCGGCGCAGGCGCAGACTGTCAATCCGCCGCAAGGCGCATCTCCCGCGCCGCCAACCGTCACCCCACCGGCCGATACCATGGCGGTGCCCGGCTTTTGGGATCCGCGCCGGCGGCCGGAGCGGCCGGACCTCTCGCGCATCAATATCATCCGTTTCCTTACCGAGACCGATTATCCCCCATTCAACTATGCCGGGCCCGACGGAGTGCCCACCGGCTTCAATGTCGATCTGGCACGCTTGATCTGCGAGGAGCTCAAGGTCGCCTGCACGGTGCAGATGCGCCGTTTCGATACGTTGATCGGGGCACTCAACAGCAACAACGGCGATGCCATCATTGCATCGATCGCTGCGACGCCGGAAATGCGCATGCGCGTTGATTTCAGCGACCCCTATTACCGCACAACGGCGAGGTTCGTAGCGCGCCGCGACAGTACGATTGAGGACGTGCGCCCGGAGGCGCTCGAAGGAAAAAAGATCGCGGTTGTTGCCGGCACCGCGCACGAGGCTTATCTCAAGACGCTCTTCACCGAGACTGAGTTGCATCCTTACCCCGATGCCGATGCCGCGCGTTTCGCGCTGAAGCGAGGCGACGTCGATCTCCTTTTTGGCGACGGCGTCTCGCTCGCATTTTGGCTCAACGGAACTGATTCAGCGAACTGCTGCGTGTTCCGGGGCGGGCCCTATCTGGAAAGCCGTTTTTTTGGCGAAGGCGTAGGCATCGTGGTGAGGCGCGGCAATGACCTGTTGCGGCAGGCATTCAATTGGGCGCTGTTCCGGCTGTGGGAAAAGGGCCGCTTCACCGATCTGTGGCTGCGCTATTTCCCTATCAGTCCGTTTTGAACGGCATATTTGACGCAGGCGCGCGCCATTTCTAGTGTCCGCGCCCCGGAGACCCTGATGTCCGCCACTGACAGCGCCGCCTCTTTACGCCAGGTCGCCGAGCTATCGAATGCCTGGCCGTTCGAAGAAGCGCGCAAGATCGTCGCACGACTCAAGAAGCGCCCGAAGGATGAAGTCATCTTTGAGACCGGCTACGGTCCCTCCGGCCTGCCGCATATCGGCACCTTCGGCGAGGTTGCCCGCACGACCATGGTGCGGCACGCCTTTCGTGTCCTTACAGACAACAAGATAAAGACGCGACTGATCGCCTTCTCCGATGACATGGATGGTCTGCGCAAGGTGCCAGACAATGTGCCGAACAAGGAGATGTTGGAGCAGCATCTCGGCAAGCCACTGACCAAGGTACCGGATCCGTTTGGCACCCATGCGAGCTTCGGCGAACACAACAATGCGCGTCTGCGTGCGTTCCTGGATCACTTCGGTTTTGAATACGAGTTTCTGTCGTCGACCGAGTGCTACAAATCGGGCCGGTTCGATCAGGCGTTGCTTAAGATGTTGGCGCGTTTCGATGAGGTGATGGCGATCATGCTGCCGTCGCTACGCGAAGAGCGCGCGGCGACTTATTCTCCGTTCCTGCCCCTATCGCCGAAGAGCGGCATCGTTTTGCAAGTGCCGATCACCGCGCACGATGCCAAGGCCGGAACCATCACCTATGAAGATCCCGACACCAAAGAACAGGTGATCACATCTGTCACTGGTGGCCGCTGCAAACTGCAATGGAAGCCGGACTGGGCCATGCGCTGGGTTGCGCTTGGCGTCGACTACGAAATGGCCGGCAAGGATCTGATCGATTCAGTGAAGCTCTCGGGTGAAATCTGCCGTGCACTCGGTGGCGCTGCCCCGGAAGGATTCAATTACGAGCTATTTCTCGACGAGAAGGGTCAGAAAATATCCAAGTCCAAAGGGAACGGCCTGACGATCGAGGAATGGCTGCGCTACGCCACCCCTGAGAGTCTGTCACTATTCATGTATCGCGAGCCGAAGGCCGCCAAGCGACTGTACTTTGACGTCATTCCACGCCACGTCGACGAGTACTATCAGTTTCTCGATGGCTTTGAGCGGCAGGACCCGCGGCAGCAGCTGTCGAATCCGGTCTGGCACATTCATTCCGGCAAGCCACCGAAGAGCGACATGCCGATCTCATTTGCGATGCTGCTTACGCTTGTGTCCTCATCGAATGCTGAGAATGCCGAAACGCTGTGGGGTTTCATCGGCCGCTACCGGCCTGGCGTTACGCCGAAAACGCATCCCAAGCTCAGTGAGCTGGTCGAATATGCCATCCATTATTTCCGTGACTTTGTGCTGCCGGAAAAGAGATTCCGCGAGCCTACTGATGCTGAGCGCGCGGCCTTGATCGATCTGCGCGACGCGCTCTCGCAGTTGCAGCCCGATGACAGCGCCGAAGACATTCAGAACGTGGTCTATGAAGTCGGGCGCCGCGAGCCGTTCCTGGACCAAAAAAAGAAAGCGAAGGACGGCAAGCCTGGGGTGTCGCTCGAGTGGTTCAACCTGCTCTATCAGGTGTTGTTGGGCCAGGAGAAAGGTCCACGCTTTGGCTCGTTCGCGGCGGTCTATGGCCTGCAGAATACGATCGACATGATCGACGGCGCGCTGGCGCGCAGCGCATAGTTCCGACCGTTCGTCCTCGCAGAAGCGGGGACCCCCCTTTTTAGATATGCTGGATTCCCGTTTACCCGGGAATGAGCGGTGGCGAAGATTTGTGCCGGCGCTACTGGCGCGCCCAGACAATGCGCGCGACCCATACGAGATCGGACATCGGCAACGTGCGGTCGCGATGCTCGGCGTTGAGCGATTTGAGCTCGACTGACTTCGCAGTCTTGCGTTTGAGCTCTTTGACCATGACCTCGCCATCCTTGGTCTTGACCACGACCCGATCACCCTTTCGTACCGTTGCGCCCGGCGAAACGATGATGACGTCACCGTTGCGGTAGGCCGGCTTCATCGAGTCACCGGAGATTTCCAGCGCGTAGGCGTGCTCATCGGTGACCGAGGGAAAGGCAATCTCTTCCCAGCCTTTGCCGGCCGGGAAACCGCCATCATCGAAAAAGCCACCGGCGCCGGCTTGTGCGAAGCCGATCAGCGGCACGTTGTGTATCGCTGGCTTGCCGCCGTCGGTGATCAGGGTAACGAAAATGTCGAACTTGGTGTTTGTCGCTTGTAGCGCCTTGGCCACCGATTCCGTTGATGGCCAGCGCGGTCGTCCTTCCGGCGTGACGCGCTTGGATTTGTTGAATGTGGTCGGGTCGAGGCCCGCCTTCTTGGCCAGGCCGGATGGCGTCAGCTTGGCGCGGGCGGCCAGCCGGTCGAGGGCCGTCCAGATCTGATTGTGGGTCAGCATAGGCATGGGCGCGGGCACGCGTCTGTGGCTGTATTCCGGTGGATAGGAATTATAGCCTTGAATCGCCCCCGTCCCGCAACAGTATCCTGTGGCTCATCGCCTTGAATAAGCCTT
>DASSLE010000235.1:0-6924 GCA_035689725.1 Pseudolabrys sp. | reverse complement strand
TTCTCGTTTGGTTTACGCATTTCATTGGCAAAACGTTGGCAGCAAAGATCGGATCAACGAGAGTTTAGGGCAAGGCGCCTGTTCGACTTGAATGATGAGGCCAAGATGGCCGCAGCACAAAATAGCAGCGATCGCGCCACGACGTCAGGCGATTTTCTCGGCCAATCAATACGGATGACGTTTTCGGTACACACACAGGGCGCTGACGGCTACTTTCAACCCTGACCTACCAATGTGAGCACACCCATTTGGGGATTCACTTCTACTTCAGCGCCATTCGGGATGGCGGCGGTAATGTCTTCATCAAATCCGGCCAGCATCGGCACGTCACTCAATGCGGCACCCTGGGCGAGAATGGGGTTTACGGAGTTGAACACGAGCGCGAGCGGCACAACGCCTCGCGATTTCATTTCGTGCAGCATCCATGCCGTAGCTACGCCACCCTTGGCAGTATCCAGCACCAGAATTTTTCCAATATATGACTGGCCAGCCAATTTGTGCGAAGGGCGAGAGAATATTCCGGCAATGCGATCTAAGTCATAACGCGCTGAAAACCCGTCGTGTGCCACCAGGGTAGGCCCACGAACTCTACTTCCCATGGCATGTCGTGCGCGAAACACTTTAGCTGTCATGTTTGCGTCAAGTTCCCACGTATTGCCGCATCCACACACGATTCCATCGACGCTAACATTGGCCGATAACCATAGCCGCCCAATATATTGACCAATTTTGCACTGTTCGTCGCTAAACGCTTCCAGCCCTTGGCTTCAGAAATCTCCCGTGCATAGGATTGATAAAAGCACATGCCGGATAATACGTTGCCACCAGCTGCTTCTATTCGTGCCGTGTAGCCCATGCGGTCAGCGTCTGGCTTTACTTGCGGGCTCGTTACAGCGAGCAAAGGCACTGTAAACTTTCGACCGTCACAAAGTTCGGCCAAGTCGCGCAATTCAAAAAGGCTAAGCTGCGGTGCTGAGAAAACAACCACATCGACTTGTTCGTCGGTGTGGTAGGATTTTTGCAGTTCGTCTACGTCGGCACGCGTAACGCGATAGCTTGGCAAGCCAAGGGCTGCGACGTCAGTCAGCTTGCCTGCTTCGGGAGTCAATCCTACGAGATGAAACAGTGCAATGGAGCCAAAGCTCGCCATTGAGGCGCCGAAGTGTTTAAGTTGGTCCGATCCCGGCGCACCTTCGATGCCTTCGATCACTGGCACGGCCCAGTAATTTCCTGCGATGCGCCCGATCACTCCGCCTAGCGCCCCCCACCCATTGAGAGAAGTGGGCGTGAACTCTGCGCGAATATGCAGAGTGGCACAGCGCATTTCCGGAAGATGAAATCCATACCGTGGCGTTCGGCCAGTAAGGCCGGCCGCCAGTGCCGACGGGCCACCCTCAAAATTGGATCGTGCGCCGCATATCGAGTTTGAATAGATCACTACACCGGTGTCACCGAAGGCTACGTGCTCGTTACGCGTCGGCGCCTGGATGGTCTGATAGTTGATGCACGTGTTGGTCATAACGACGCCCAGTTTCACAAATGCGGAAATTGTCCGCCGTTCAAGATTGAGCATCGCCGCGGTCTGACCTAATAAGTCGGCGTTAGCAAAGTCGGTGCCGCGTGGATCAGTAATTGTGGGAACGCGCACAACCCGGTGTCCCTCGCCAGGAGCGGCAAGTGCCTCCAGCCACTGCACGCCAGCTTCACCAAGGCTCTCAGTATCGGCCATAATGTGGGCCTGCGTTATCGGAACGAGATCGTTGGCCCCGAAAAATTCACCCACCTTTATCTGGTGCTGAAGGGCCTGCTGTGGAACGGAACCGAATTTGCCGGCTAAAATTTCTTGCTCTTCGTCACTTAGCTTCATCGACGTCAATCGATCGTTGCGTTAGAATTATGGACAGCCTTGCCCCATTTGACCAATTCACTGCGCTGAAATTCGGCAAAAGCGCCACCGCTCATAAAACTTGGAAGCACGCCCAGCGGTTCCAGGTTGCCGTGGAAGGAGTCACTCCGCACGATCCGTTCAATTTCGCCCGCAATGTTGGCAGCCATAGCAAGAGGCAGATTGGCCGGCGCAAACACACCCCACCACGCCGTGGTCTCGAAATCGGTATAGCCGGATTCCGCGATGGTAGGCGCATTCGGTAGAGCAGATGAACGCACTTTGCTGCTAACGGCAATGGCACGCAGCTTGCCCGCTTGCACGTTCGACAATACTGATTGGAGTGGGTCGAACATTATCTGGATCTGACCGGCAATCAGGTCCGTCACCGCTGGCGCGCTGCCCCTATAAGGAACATGCTGGATGTTAATATCCGCTCGGGTCTTAAACATCTCGCCGGTCAGGTGACCGGGCGTTCCGGCGCCCGCGGAGCCGTAGTTAAGCTTGCCGGGCATGCGCTTTGCTAGCGCCACGAGATCAGCAAGATTGTTTATCGGCTGTGAGGGATGCACGACTACTGCAACTGGAGCCATCGCTACCAATGCAATGGGCGTGAAATCGCGCACGGCATCGTAGGGCAGTTTTTTATATAGAGTTGGGTTGATGGCGTGTGTGCCCACTGTGGCCATGAGCAGCGTGCGGCCATCGGGCTCGGATTTGGCCACGGCGTCAGCCCCTATCAAACCGCCTGCCCCTGGTCGATTGTCGACCAAGACGGTCGCTTTAAGCCCGTCGCCTAACATTTGCGCTAAGGGCCGCGCCACAATATCGGTAGGTCCGCCGGCCGGAAACGGGACGATTATTCGGATTTGTTTGCCAGCGAGGGACTGGGCGCTGGCGATTCCGGATTGTGCCAGCAGACCAGCCGCGGTCATTCCGAGAAATTGTCTGCGATGCACAGTTTCCCCCTTGTGCCGGAACTGCCGGCTAATGGGCACGCGCCGCGAGCCGCCACGCGACTGCTGAGCCAGCAATAATGAAATCGCGCCGCCTCATTACCGCCCCCGAGGCTTCAGACAGGGCATCGTAGCGGCTCAAACCTGCACTGGGAAAGGCCCCAAAATTAGATCGCTGAGCAACTAATGTCCGCTTTGGGTCATTAGCAGACAAACCATGGGTATACGGAAAAATTATTTGTAAAAGTTGCCACCACCGGCATTAATTGTTTCCGTGCGTATCGCCGTTCGTCCTCCCCTCCACTTGGCGAGCGGTATGAATCCTCCACCTTGCACAGGGCCGCGCCTCTTTGCGCGGCCTTTTTTTAATCGTCGTCCGATTAGTGTAGGATCGAAAATTTAAGAGGGATATTGGAAGGCTCCGGTGCGAAGCCTTGATATTCGGCCGGACGTGAAGGAAAAGATGTTCAATCCCTTCTTTACGACAAAGCCAGCCGGAGAAGGCACCGGCCTCGGCCTTTCCATCAGTCACGATATCATCGTCAAGCAACATGGCGGCTCGATCGAGGTCGATACGCAACCGGGCGAGTTCACGGAAGTCAGGATCGTCCTGCCCCGAACGGCGGCTTCCATCTCCAGTTAGACGTCCGACCTATGTCCGCTATTGGCACAAAGCGGACATTCGAGTTGCGCCAGCTAATGTCCGCTATTGGAGTAACAGCGGACATCAATCTGATTGGACAGCACCAAACTCCTTGGCGAACGCGGCGGCTAATATAATCGCGAGGGTGTGGTAGCATCCTCGCATGAGGCGCACATGAAAACCTGTCCAGACTGCAACGGTGATGGTGTCATTGAAAAAGGCACGGACGATGAACATCAATGCCCAACGTGCGGTGGCTGTGGTTTCGTTCCCGATGACGACGACGGCCAGGAAGAAGTAATTAAAACAAGGCAGCCGAATTGAGTATGACGGACAGCCATCCCCTTTATGGTGCGCCCCGTTTGTCTGCTTTCGGGATTTTGGCCTAGGCGAATTCGCGACGTACATTAGCTGTTAAGTGCGAGAGAAGCGGCTTGGACGTCCGCTATTGGCACAAAGCGGACATTCCATGGCCAGCGATCAATGTCCGCTATTTGGGGGTAAAGCGGACATGACGCGGACATCGCAGAATGTCCGCTTTTGACTGCCAAAGCGGACATTGTGGCTCTTACACTAGGCCCCTTTCAGTGTGCTAGTTTGAACCGGCAGATGCCCTGTCCTGAGCCTCGGGGGGAGGCCAATGAGACGGCGCGAGTTCATCAAAGTTATTGCCGGTTCCGCAGCTGCTTGGCCGCTCGTGGCACGCGCGCAGGAGTCGGGCCGAACCTATCGTATTGGTTTCTTAGTTCCCGTCGCGCGCGACGAACCCCCGATTGTCGCCCTTCTTGACGAGTTGCGTATTCACGGCTTCGTGGAGGGCCAGAACCTCGCGATCTTGCCGGTCGGCTTTCAGGCCCGTAACGAGCAGGTTGACGAGCTGGTGTCGGCGATGATCAAAGCCGCACCCGATGCGATTTTGAGCGGCGGCGACCTCATCACGCATACTCTCCAGAAGGCGACCCGAACCATACCGCTTATAGTCATTACCGAGGACATGGTGGCGGCGGGATTTGCGGCCTCGCTAGCCCGGCCCGGCGGCAACATTACCGGAATCAGCCTGATGTCCCCCGAACTTGATGGTAAGCGGCAGGACATCTTGATCGAGGCGGTGCCCAGAGCGCGCCGCATTGCGGCGCTCGCCGACTCCAATGTTGCGACATTGCGGCACCTTCAGGCTTTGGCTGACACAGCGCGGGCACGTGGAACGGATCTGTTGGTTGTTCGTGCCGCCAAACCTGAGGATCTTGTGTCAGCGTTGAACGATGCGAAAGCGGGAGGCGCCGAGGCGCTCAACGTACTGGCGTCGCCGATGCTGCATCTCAACCGCCGCGTCACCATCGAGCGTGCAGCGGAATTGCGATTGCCGGCAATCTATCAATGGCCCGATACAGCTGAAGAGGGTGGCCTCTTAGGTTATGGGCCGCGCTTCACTCAAATCTTCCGTCAGCGCGCGCAAATGCTCGTCAAGGTTCTACGAGGCGCCAAGCCTGCCGATCTACCGATCGAGCAGCCGACGACCTTCGAGTTAGTGATCAATCTCAAGGCTGCTAAAGCGATTGGGCACGAGGTTCCGGCCGGTCTCGTCCTGCGCGCCGACAAGTTGCTCGAATGAAGCGGGGCAATGTTCGCTTCTGGCACAAAGCGGACATGCGACGGCGACCCAGCAATGTCCGCTTTTGGGGGAATAGCGGCCATGCTGCGGACGGGTTGTAATGTCCGCTTTTCACTCGCAAGCGGACATTGAACGGCGGGTGCGGCATGTCCGCTTTGTGCCAATAGCGGACTCATTCGCCGCAGCAAACAGCATCCTTATTCGATAACCTCGTCGGCACGGGCAAGTAATCCCGGCGGGATCGTGAGGCTAAGCGTCTTGGCTGCCTTGAGGTTGATGATCAGCTCGGCTTTCGTGGACCGCTGGATTGGCAAATCGGCCGGCTTTTCGCCTGTTAAAATGCGACCAGTGTAAACGCCGACCTGGCGGTAAGCGTCTGTAACGCTGCCTCCGTAGCTCATCAGGCCGCCAGCCGCGGCGAATTCGCGATATTCGAAGATCGCTGGCATCGCGTAACGGACCGCCAGTGCGGCGAGTTGATCGCTCCGGCTAACGAAGTACGGATCGCCGCCAATCGCAAGTGCGCCGGCTCGCAGTTGGTCCAAGTTTGCAAAGGCCGTATCAATCTCGCGTTCGGTGCTGGCGAGCACAACGGGGAGCTGCAGCCCGAAGGTGCGGGCCGCAACTTGGTGGTCCCTCAATATGGCCTCGGCATTGGGATTGGTCGGGTTGACGAGCAGCGCGATGATGGTTGCCGTAGGGACCAACTCGTGCACCAGCTCTAATCGCTTTGGCCCCAGTTCCACGTTCAAATTGCTCACACCCGTGAGGTTGCCGCCCGGCCGGTTCAGGCTGGCGACAAGGCCGAGCTTCACCGGATCGGTGCCACTGCTGAACACGATCGGAATCGTCGCGGTCGCTGCCTTGGCCGCCACTGCCGCAGGGCTATTCGCGGCAATCACGGCCACCTGACGACGAACCAGATCGGCCGCTAATGCCGCCAGTCGGTCGTATTGGCCCTCTGCCCAGCGGTATTCGACAGCGACATTCTGTCCCTCGACATAGCCGGTCTCGCCCAGGCCTTGGCGGAATGCGCGGACAAGATGCGCGTACGCACCAGGTGATGCGCCACTCAGGAACCCGACCACCGGCATCGTCGGTTGCTGCGCCCGCGTCGTAAGCGGCCATGCCGCCGCAGCGCCGCCGAGAAACGTGATGAACTCGCGACGCTTCATGCCTGTCCCCGAAGACTCAAGACATGGCATCGTAACCGCTCAAATTGGCATTCTGAAAGGGGCTGAAACTGGCTTCGCTACTGCAACATAAGATGCTGGCCGATGTCTGCTTTGGGTAAAAAGCAGACATTAGGCAATGTCCCTCTCATGTCCGCTTTACCCCCGAAAGCGGACATTCGGGGGTCCGGTTGCAATGTCCGCTAAGTGCCAATAGCGGACATGGCTCCATCATTCGATCACTTCGTCGGCGCGTCCGACGAGTGTATTGGGTATGGTGAGACCGAGTGCTTTCGCGGCCTTGAGGTTGACGCAGAACTCGACTTTCGTGCCTTGTTGAACCGGCAATTCACTGGCCTTTTCGCCTTTGAGAATCCGCCCCACGTAGACCCCCGTCATGCGATAGCCGTCAGTAATACTGCCGCCGTAGCTCATGAGGCCACCGGCCGCGGCGAACTCACGGTTTTCAAACACCGCCGGCACCGCGTGGCGGACAGCCAATGCGGCGAGCTCTTCTTGGTGGGCGACAAAAAACCCACTTCGAAGACGATTGGAATGGTCGTTGTCGCTAATCTGGCCACAAGCGCAGCCGGAGTCGTGGTTGCGGCAATCACCGCCACCTGACGGCGCACGAGGTCGGCCGCCATCGTCGGCAA
>DASSLE010000234.1:0-3557 GCA_035689725.1 Pseudolabrys sp. | reverse complement strand
CAAACCTTTCGGCAAGATCGTCGGCATGTCCTTCGCCGAATGCACGGCGAGATCGATGCGTCGATCCAGCAGGGCTTCCTCGATTTCCTTCGTGAACAACCCCTTGCCACCCTCATCCGCCAGCGGCCGGTCCTGGATGGTGTCGCCGGTGGTGCGGATGACGACGAGTTCAATCGCGTCCTCGTTCACGCTCGTCGCCGCGGCTAGCCGCAATCGCACCGCGCGCGCTTGCACCAATGCGAGTGGACTGCCGCGCGTGCCGATGCGAAAGGAGGCTGTGGATTGCGCCATATAACCTCGCGATGCTAGGCCCAACCGGGGGTCGGCCCCGAGGTCAGGACTAGCTATTATTTCTCCCGCCGTCACCTCGCCCCAGCCGGGGACAAAGGCACATGAGGGATTGATGATCGTCCTCGGGATCGAGACAACCTGCGATGAGACCGCGGCGGCGGTGGTCGAGCGTTTCGTGGACGGCCGCGGCAGGATTTTGTCCAATGTGGTGCTCTCACAGGTGAGCGAACACGCCGCTTTCGGCGGTGTGGTGCCGGAAATTGCCGCGCGTGCCCATGTCGAAGCGCTCGATATCATCATCGCCAAAGCCATGACGCAGGCTGGCCACGACTACGGTGCGCTCGACGGCGTTGCCGCCGCCGCCGGACCGGGACTCATCGGTGGCGTCATCGTCGGTTTGACCACCGCCAAGGCGATCGCGCTGGTCAAAAACAAGCCGCTGATTGCGGTCAATCACCTGGAAGCGCACGCGCTGACCGCGCGACTGACCGATAACACCCCATTTCCCTATTGCCTGTTCCTCGCGTCCGGCGGCCACACCCAAATCGTCGCCGTGCGTGGCGTTGGCGACTATGTCCGTCTTGGCACGACACAGGACGACGCTATCGGCGAAGCCTTCGACAAGACCGCAAAGCTGCTCGGCCTTGGTTATCCGGGTGGACCGGAGGTGGAGAAGGAAGCCATGCGCGGCAACCCCACGCGTTTTCCGTTGCCGCGCCCGATGCATGGGCGCAAGGATGCCGATTTCTCGCTTTCCGGCCTAAAGACCGCGTTACGGCTGGAAGCGGAGAAAATTGCCCCGCTCAGCGACCAGGATGTCGCCGATCTCTGCGCGAGTTTCCAGCAAGCGATCGTTGATGTTGTATTCGACCGGTTGCGTGCGGGCCTGGTGCTGTTCCGCGCACGTTTCGGCTCACCAAGCGCGCTGGTCGCCGCTGGCGGCGTCGCCGCCAATCAGGCAATCCGCAAAGTTCTCACCCGCCTGGCTTTCGAGGTCGGCGCAACGCTGGTGATGCCACCACCCGACTTGTGCACCGACAATGGCGCAATGATTGCCTGGGCCGGCTGCGAGCGGCTCGCGCTTGGTCTCACCGATTCACTTGATGTGGCGCCGCGGGCACGCTGGCCGCTCGACGAGATAGCAGCAGCTGAGGGCGCACGGCGGCGCACGGCGGCATATAAGTAAGCTGACTGACGGATCCTGGATGGCCATTCAACGCATAGCAGTGCTCGGCGGCGGCGCCTGGGGAACGGCGCTAGCGCTCACTTGCGCGCGCGCCGGACGACAAGTGATGCTTTGGGAATACGAGCCGGACAATGCCACGAGTCTAGAACAGAAACGCGAAAGCCGTTTTTTGCCGGGCGTACGTCTCGACAACGGAATCAAGATAACGCGGGACCTTGCCGAGACCGCGAGCAGCAACGCAATTCTCGTTGTGGTGCCGGCGCAAGCTATGCGTTCGATAATTACGTCGCTTGCAAAGTCGAATATAGAACGCACGCCCCTGATCGCTTGCGCTAAGGGCATCGAGCACGGCACTCACAAGTTCATGACAGAAATCATCGCCGAATGCGCGCCAAAAGCACTGCCGGCAATTCTGTCCGGGCCGAGTTTTGCTGCCGACGTCGCACGCGGACTGCCGACAGCCGTAACCATCGCGGCGACTGACGGAAAGGTCGCACTCGATTTGGCGCACGCGTTAAATGCTGGGACTTTCCGACCCTACCATTCGACCGATGTGCGGGGCGTCGAACTCGGCGGCGCCACCAAGAACGTTCTTGCGATCGCGGCCGGCATCGTGACCGGGAAAGGTCTCGGCGCCAGCGCCTCAGCGGCTCTCACCACTCGCGGCTTTGCCGAGCTGGTGCGCTTCGGTAAAGCATGCGGCGCCAAAACCGAAACCATGATGGGATTGTCCGGACTCGGCGATCTCATTCTCACGTGCGGGACGCCGCAGTCGCGCAACTTCTCATGCGGTCTCGCGCTGGGCAAAGGCGAAAAGCCGGAAACCGCCGCGCACGGCAAGCTCGCCGAAGGCGTATTCACCGCGCCGGTGTTGCTGGAAATGGCCCGCGAGAAAAACGTGGAGATGCCTATCTCTGCCGCTGTCGCCGCGGTGCTCGCAGGAAAAATGCGCGTGGATGAAGCGATCGAGTCGCTGCTGACGCGGCCCCTCAAATCGGAAGAGTGAAATGGCGTACTGGCTAATGAAATCCGAGCCCGAAGAGTTCTCCTGGGGCGATCAAGTCAAGAGCGGCGTCAAAGGCGAGGTGTGGAGCGGCGTGCGCAATTTCACCGCGCGGCGGCATCTCAAGGAGATGAAGAAGGGCGATAAATTCTTTTTCTATCACACCGGCGAGGAGAAACAGATCGTCGGCATCGGAGAAATAATCCGCGAGGCCTTCGCCGATCCGACGGCGAAAAAAGATGAGGGTTGGGTGGCAGTGCAGACCAGCGCCGCTGAACCATTGCGCAAGCCGGTGACGCTTGCTGCCGTCAAAGCCGTGCCAAAGCTGAAAGAGATGGCGCTGGTCAAATACGGCCGTTTGTCGGTGCAGCCGGTGACGGCAGACGAATGGAAACTTGTTTGCAAGATGGGTGGGCTGAAATAGGAGCTCCCACGTGACGCAACTCCAAAACCTGCACGCGCTCGCGATCGTTGTTGCCGCCGTGGCAGCCTGGATTTTCGGCGCGGTTTACTACGGTGTGCTCGGTCGCAAGTGGATCGAGGCGCAAGGCAAGACCATGGAGCAGTGCAAGGCGGAAAACGCCGGCAAATCCACCGCCGTCAAAGTCGCGCCTTTCGTG
This sequence comes from Pseudolabrys sp., assembly GCA_035689725.1. Lineage (GTDB taxonomy): Bacteria > Pseudomonadota > Alphaproteobacteria > Rhizobiales > Xanthobacteraceae > Pseudolabrys. The sequence continues at coordinate 457 of DASSLE010000234.1, read as the reverse complement.
CTCTCCTTTATCGCCGAGCTGCTGATGGCATCGGCGCTTTCCGGCATCATGTTCCACATCGGCATCTACACCATGCGCGCCGGTGCATTTTCCGGCTTCATGTGCTGGCTCGGTTTCGTCCTCACCGCGATTGTGGTCAATAACGCCTATAGTTTCCGCACAATCGCCCTGACCGTGATCGATACCGGCCATTGGCTCGGTGTGCTGGTCGTCATCGGCGCGATACTCGGCTGGTTTGGCCCTTAACGGGCGTCAAAATTAGCCGATCCCCGACCAAAGGCGCAGGGTGCCCGCCTTGTCGTAAATGAAGGCGCCGTCGCATAATGGCCTGCAAATGAGGTCGCCCGCGGCGTCAAAGCGGGGACGGGAGGAAGCCAATGTCCGACGAAAAGATCTATGACGTTCCTGCTGACTGGCGCAAACGAGCGTTTGCCGACGATGCCAGGTATCAGGAGCT
>DASSLE010000233.1:0-33654 GCA_035689725.1 Pseudolabrys sp. | reverse complement strand
CGGCAGCCAGTTCTACGTTCCGTTCTGGGTGGTGATCGCCTGTCAGATCGCGATGGCAGCAGGCACCCTGGCGGGCGGCTGGCGGATCGTGCGCACCATGGGATCGCGCATCACGCGGCTAACGCCGATGCAGGGCGTTTGCGCTGAAACTGCCGGCTCTGTCATGCTGTTTGCGGCAACCGAGCTCGGTATTCCGGTATCTACGACGCACACCATCACCGGCTCGATCATCGGTGTTGGTGCGGCCAAAAAGGTATCAGCGGTGCGCTGGGTCGTTGCGCGCGAAATCGTGACGGCGTGGATCATCACAATTCCAGCGGCCGGCTTTCTGGCCGCGCTGTTCTATTGGTTGAGCGGGCTTTTTGGCTAGCTTTGCGGATTCAGAATTAGTGAAGGCCCCGGATCAGCGGCGCAGCAAGGCCGTCGTGATCGCCATGACCAGCATGGCGATGAGGGCGGCAGGGAGACCATGAGTTCGGGGGCGGAGACTACCCAGGTGCCGACCGGCAAGACGAAACGGAATAAGGCGAAGCTGATCGCAAAGCGGGTGCCGCCGGCCAGCATAACCATTCGCCAAACTCGCGGTTGCGCGGGCGGACGTATGCTCGACCATGTTCGCGTCCAGATAGGTCCGCACGGTATTCCCCAACCCGTTTTTTTGCAGTTAATTGGCGGAAATACGGTTTGAAACAAAGCTTAATAGTCGGCGCTGGGGGGCGGGCGATGGCCAAGTTGCGTGGGGCAGAATGCCGTGAATTCATCAAGGCGGTGGTGGAAAAAGCCGACGCCATGGGCGTGCCCGTTTCGATCGCGGTGGTCGGGGCCGAAGGTCACCTCATCGCTGTGGAGCGTATGGACGAGGCGGGCTTCATCACGCCGGAAACCGCTATCGCAAAAGCCTTCACCGTCGCGGCGTTCCGCTCGATGAGCCCACGCTTTCCCGACGGGCTCGTAATCCAGCAATGGTTCAAGGAGCGCAATCCGCAATTGCTGGTCAGCCTGGCGGCCATGACCAATGGGCGTATCGCGGCCAGTGGCGGCTCGGCTCCGGTATTCAGGGGCGATGAAATGGTCGGCGCCTACGGGATTTCCGGCGGCACGTCAGAGCAAGATGAGGAGATGGCACTCTATGCCCGCGCCAAGGTCGGCTGGGCTCATGCGCCTGAGCACGACACGACCGGCCCGGAGGTGAAGGCGCACATCAACGCGCTCTACGCCAAAGCCGGCATCACTGACCGCAAGCTTTGAGTCTCTTTATTTCCGGAGCACCGCATGACGCAATCGACCGCCGCTCGCAACAGTGACCATATCGAGGATGATCCACTCCTGCGCGGGCAGGGACGCTTTGGCGATGACATCAAACCGGAGGGCGCGCTCGCCGCCTTTTTCGTACGCTCGCCGCATGCCTTCGCCACGATTGACCGCGTGAATACATCGGCCGCCAAAAAAGCGCCGGGCGTCGTCGCGGTGCTGACCGCGGCCGATCTTGCGGCCGCGCACTATCACTCGATCTCGCACCCCGTGCCGATTCCCGGCCGCGGCGGCAAGCTCGCCGTCGGTCCGCATAGGCCCGCACTAGCGGAGAAGCGCGTAATGCACGTGGGCGAGCCGGTCGCAATGGTAGTGGCGAAGAGCGCGGCCGCCGCGCAGGACGCCGCCGATCTGGTCGTCGTCGAATACACGCCGCTCAAGCCGGTGACCGACATGCGCGCCGCGATAGCTCCGGGTGCGCCGCAATTGTGGCCGGAGGCGCCAGGCAATGTCGGATTTGACTGGACCGCGCCCGCCGATCCCGATGGCAAGAAGCAGGCGGCACTCGATCGCGCTTTCAAAGAGGCTGCGCAGGTAGCTCGCGTGGAACTCGTCAACCAGCGTCTCGTTGTCGCCGCGCTCGAGCCGCGCACTGCGACGGCGAGTTTTGACACAGGCAGCAATCGCTACACGCTCCGCTGCGGCACGCAAGGTGTCGGCGGCATACGCATGCACATGGCTGAGTCCATGGGGATCAAGCCGGAAGAGCTGCTTGTGCAGACCGACGACGTCGGCGGCGGGTTCGGCATGAAGGCCGCGACCTATCCGGAATATGTCGCGCTGCTGCACGGCGCCCGCACGCTTGGCAAACCGATCCATTGGGTCTCGACGCGCTCGGAAGCCTTCGTCACCGACAATCAGGGCCGTGATTCACTCTGGACGGTGGAACTCGCGCTCAACAAGCGCGGGCGTTTCCTCGGCTTGCGGGTGCAGGGGCTCGGCAATACCGGCGCCTATTTTACCGGCATCGCACATTTCATTGTGACCACGCACATCTCCGGCTGCCTGCCGACAGTCTACGATATTCCGGTTGCGCAGGTGAGTTCGCGCTGCGTGTTCACCAATACGGTGCCGACGGGCCCCTATCGCGGCGCCGGCCGTCCCGAGGCAAGCTACCTGCTCGAGCGCGCTATCGATGCTGCGGCTGATCTGACCGGCATCGACGCTGCGGAGCTGCGGCGGCGGAATTTGATCGCAGCCGACAAAATCCCGTACACCACGGCCTTCGGAAATACTTACGACAGCGGCGACTTCCCGGCGGCGTTCGAGCGCGCACTGGCGCTGGCCGATTATGTGGATTTTCCCGCGCGAAAAAAGGCGGCGAAGAAAGCCGGCAAGCTTCGCGGCATCGGCATCGGCTGCTATCTCGAAATCGCGGGCGCTTTTCCGGAAGAGGGCGCGCGCATCAGCTTCCACGGCGGCGGCAAAGTGCATGTCAGCATTGGCTCCGGCGCGAGCGGGCAGGGACACCAGACGGTGTTCCGCAAGGTTGCGGCACGGTTGCTCGGCATCGATCCATCAGCAGTCAGCTTGCTCGCAGGCGATTCGGCACGCGACGTGCCGGGCTTCGGTGCGGTCGCCTCTCGCTCCGCCATGATGGTCGGCAGTGCCATCGCGCACACCGCTGATGTCGTGCTTGAGAAGAGTAAGCGCGTTGCCGCCATGCTGCTGCAGGCTTCCCAGAACGACGTCGAATATCGCGACGGCAAGTTCAGTGTGAAAAACCGCGAGGTTTCACTGTTCGAAGTGGCCGAGCGGGCCGCCGAGCTCAAGCGCCAGGGCGTGATCCCCGAGAGCCTCGATACGCTGGACAAAGTCAAGCTGCCGCCGACATTCCCGAACGGCTGTCATGTCGTCGAGGTGGAGGTAGACCCCGCAACCGGCGCGGCCGAAATCGTTTCCTACGTCGCGGTTGGCGACTGCGGCAATCTGCTCGATGATGTGATCGTCGAAGCACAGATCCACGGCGGCGTGGTGCAGGGCCTCGGCCAGGCGCTCACGGAGAACACCGTCTACGATACCGACGGGCAGCTCGTCTCCGGGTCCTTCATGGATTACGCTATGCCGCGGGCAGATTTGATGCCGGGGATGAAGGTCGAGCATCACCCCGTTGCGTGCCGGACCAATCCGCTCGGCGTGAAGGGCACCGGCGAGGCTGGCACGACTGCTGCTCCGCCGGCGGTGCTCAACGCTATCCTCGATGCGTTGCCTAAAGGCGCACAGCTCGATATGCCCGCGACACCCGCGCGCATCTGGCAGGTTCTGAGTTCCTTGAAACTATGAGGGCGTCGCCACCGTCCATGGTCGTGAGGCGAGGTCGATCCACTGATTCGGAGAAAAGCCGCTCATGCCGCTCGTTCGCTTGCTCCTTGCCTTGCTTACGTTGTTCGCGCTTGGCGGTTGTGCCGATAACTACGTGCCTAAGACGGAGCCGAGTTTTTATCGCAACCTGGCGCAGCCGGGCGCGGAGCTCGACGCGGCCGCCGCTGCCTCAATGATCTCCGGATACCGCGCGAACAACGGGTTGTCTGCAGTCGCGCTCGACCCTGAACTGATGCGGCTCGCGCAGGCGCAAGCCGAAGTCATGGCCAAACGCGACAAACTCGACCATGGGGCCGGCAAACCGTTCGTGCAACGTCTGAAAGCCTCCGGATACGATGCCAAGACGGCAGCCGAGAACATCAGCGCCGGGTATCACACGCTGGCCGAGGCGTTTTCGGGCTGGCGCGACTCGAGCCCGCATCGTGCCAATATGCTGCTCGCAGGCGCTACTCGCATAGGTATTGCCGCGGCCTACACGCCGGCATCGAAATATAAGGTCTATTGGTCGCTAATCTTGGCCGAGCCGGACGAGAAAAAGGGATAAGCCGGCAGGCTTGTGTGCCAGATGAAAAGCCGCGCCTCACGCCCCCACTTGGCGGCATCCGTCTCTCCAGCCACGCCGTACTGGAATTTTCTTTGCGTCAGATTGAACTAGGCCCGATCGAGAGCCTCGACTAACAATTGCAGGCCAACAAAAAGGAACCGACGATGAGCGCTCTCGGCCTCTCTTTAATTGCATTTGCATGTATTTTCGGAACCACGCTGCTCAGCATGTTCGTTCGTGGCGCTTTGCCAGAGCATCACCTCAACTCAGATTCAAGGGACGCCATAAGGCTAAGCATGGGAGTCATCGGGACGATGTCTGCACTTGTCCTCGGCCTCCTCATTGCGTCGGCAAAAAGCTCGTTTGACGCGAAGAATAGCCAAGTGAAACAGATAACGGCTAATGTCATCCTTCTCGATCAACTCCTTGTCCAATACGGTCCCGAAGCACATGATACCCGAGTGCTTCTGCGCCGGAGTATTGCGTCGATGGCCGATAAAATATGGAGCGAAGGCGACCAGCCAGCGACTGCTACGGGCTCTTTCGTCGTCAGCGCCGAGGCAGAGACCTTCCTCAACAGCGTCCTGAACCTCAAGCCGCAGACGGACTCACAGCGTTCTGCCCAAGCGCGAGCGATCAAGACCCTTACCGATCTGGCGCAAACGCGCCTGCTGCTCTACACACAGTCGGGCAACGAGATACCGCTGCCGTTCTTGGTACTACTCGTGTTCTGGCTTGCTATTATATTTGCAAGCTTCAGCCTTTTCGTGTCGCCCAACTCGATTGTGGTGTTTGCATTTTTTGTCTGTGCGTTCTCGGCGTCGGGTGCGCTCTTTCTCATTTTCGAACTTGACCGGCCATTTACGGGGCTAATGTCCGTTTCGGACACTGCGCTCCGTCAGGCGCTCGCGCCACTCTAACCTAAGGTTGCCGGGCTGGACCTCGCGCTATCCGCTGACTAGTTTTGCGCCATGCCGGTACTGCCTCGCGTCAAGGACTACGATTCGCTCTATCGCCAATTCCGCTGGCAGGTGCCGGCCCGTTACAACATCGGCGTCGACGTCTGCGACCGCTGGGCAGAAAAAGAACCCGGTCGCCTCGCCATTCTGCATGCGCGGACGGACGGTCGAGACGAGCAAATCACGTATGGCTGGCTACGTGAAACGTCGAACCGGCTCGCCAATGTGTTGCGAGCACACGGCGTCGCGCGCGGTGACCGCGTCGCGATCCTGCTGCCACAGTTGCCAGAAGCGGCTGCAATTCACATCGCAATCTACAAGCTTGGCGCCGTGGCGCTGCCGCTGGCTGTCCTTTTCGGCACCGACGCACTGTCGTACCGGCTACAGAATTCTGGGGCCAACGCGCTGATTACCAATACGCGTGGCGCAGAACGCATTGCCGAAATCAGGAAAGACCTCCACACCCTTAAGTTGGTGCTCTCGCTGGACGGTGCGGCTGATGGCGCGCTCGGTTTTTCCGACGAGCTGGCGCGCGCTTCATCCAATTTCACGCCGGTCGAGACGTCCGCCGACGATCCGGCAATGATGGTCTATACGTCTGGCACCACCGGCCAGCCGAAAGGCGCACTGCACGGCCACCGCGTACTGATCGGCCATTTTCCGGGTGTCGAGACGCATCACGATTTCTTCCCGCAAGCGGGCGATCGCATCTGGACGCCGGCCGATTGGGCGTGGGCGGGCGGACTGCTCAATGTCTTATTGCCCGGTCTGCACTACGGTGTGCCGGTGGTGGCGCGGCGCTTCGAAAAATTCGATCCGGAGGAGGCCTTCGCGCTCATTGCGCGCGCACAAGTTCGCAACGCATTCATTCCGCCGACCGCGTTGCGCATGTTGCGTGCGGCACCAAATCCGAAAGGTCGCCACGCCATCAACATGCGGTCGATCGGCTCTGGCGGAGAGTCGCTCGGCGCGGAAACCTACGAATGGGGTAAGTCGGTATTTGGTCTGGTGATCAATGAATTCTACGGACAAACCGAGTGCAACCTCGTGCTCTCGGCGTGTAGCGCTCTCGGCGTGTCGAAGCCAGGCGCGATCGGCAAGCCCGTCGCCGGCCATACGGTGGCGATCATTGACGCTGAGGGAAATTCGTTGAAGGTCGGGGAAACGGGGCAGATCGCGGTCAAACGTCCCGATCCGGTGATGTTCCTGGAGTACTGGGGCAAGCCCGAGGATACTCGCGACAAATTCATCGGCGACTGGATGACGACCGGCGATCAGGGTGTGATGGACGAGGATGGCTACGTCAGCTTCGTCGGCCGCGATGACGACGTCATCACCTCGGCCGGTTTCCGTATCGGGCCGGGCGAGATCGAAGATTGCCTCATCCGTCATCCTGCGGTGGCGCTCGCCGCTGCGGTCGGCAAGGCTGATGCGCTGCGCACCGAAATCGTGAAAGCCTTTATCGTGCTCAAGAAAGGCTACGCCGCATCCGACGCGCTCGCGTCGGAAATTCAGGGCTTCGTGAAGACGCGGCTATCGGGGCACGAATATCCGCGGGAAGTCGCTTTCATCGACGATATGCCGATGACGACGACGGGCAAGGTGATCAGACGCCTGTTGCGCGAGCGGGCGTGACTCCTTTCGCTGCGGTTGCCTGATTCAAGCTGTGTCCATCTTCAGCTTTGTAACGTCGGCCAAAATGCTTGCGACCGCCTCGCGATCCGCCGGACCGAGCGCGGCCTGCGGCGGCACCGGATCACCAACCGCATAGCCCTGGATCTGCAAACCGGTCTTGATGCACGCGGCGAGATTGAAACGCGCAAAGGCCTCATTGATGCGCCAAAGATCGCGCTGGAGATTCATGGCCTCCGGCCATTTTCCCGCACGGCACAACTCGTAGAGTCGGACGCTCTGACGCGGCGCGATGCAGGCAGGGCCTGCCATCCAGCCGACGCCGCCGATCAGCATTACGGCAGCGGGAATATGCGCAGAGGCTGAAAATACTTTCATACGCGGCACGCGATTCATGATCGACAGCAAACGGCCGGTGTTGGTCGATGCGTCCTTGATGTACTGGATACGCGGATGCTCAGCGAGGCGCGCGATTACCTCGAGCGAAAGATCATTGCGCTGGAATTGCGGGTTGGTGTAGAGCACGATGGGAATGTCGACCGCATCGGCGATAGCACGAAAGTAGGACTCGATCTGCGCGTCCTTCAGCGGGAAATAGGCTTCCAGAATGGCAAGGATGCCGTCAGCACCGAGCTTCTGGTACGCTTTCGCCTGCTCGACTGCATCCGATGTGGCAGTTGACGCAACGCCCGCGATCACCGGCACGCGTTTTCTGGCCGCCGCCTCGATCGTCGCTTGCACCACCGCTTGGCGCTGCGCGCGATTGAGATAGGCGAATTCGCCGGTCGAGCCGAGCGGCGTTAAACCATGCACACCTGCTTCAATCAGGTCGGATGCCAGCTTCCCGAGCACGTCGGTGAGAATGCGGCCGTCCTTGTCGATGGGGGAGACGAGATAAGGAAAGACACCGTGAAATTCGCTCATGCGTTACCTAAAACACCCACAATGCCTCGGGCGGAAATTCGACGTAGTGTTCACCGGGCGCCAGCGGCGCGGAGGCATAGGCGCGCACATTAAGGTTGTCTCGTCCGAATACCAGCTCCCAGCGTTCGCCGAGATACATTGGCGCCTTCAATTCCATCTTTAGACGGTTCGTGCCCGGCGCAGATGCGCAGCGCACGCGTTCGATGCGGATGATGCCCGTCGCCTTCGAGCCTGTGGCCGCTTTAGTGCGCGCGTTGCCGGTGAGGCTCTCACCGAATAGTTCGATATTCGCTCGTCCGCCTGAATTCTCCAAGAGCTTGCCGTCGAGCCGGTTGTTGCTGCCCATGAATTCCGCAGCGAACAGCGTCGCGGGGTCATTGTACAGCGCGGTCGGTGGGCCTTCCTGCGCGATCACGCCCGCGTCAAGTAGTACGATGCGATCGGCGATCGCCATTGCCTCCACCTGATCGTGGGTGACGTGGATGGCGGAAAGGCCGAGCGTGACAATCAACGTGCGCAGCCAGGCGCGTGCTTCCTCGCGCAATTTGGCATCCAGATTCGACAAAGGCTCATCGAGCAGGATTACCGGCGGCTCGTAGACCAGCGCGCGCGCGATCGCGACGCGCTGCTGCTGGCCGCCGGAGAGCTGATGCGGATAGCGCGCGGCGAGATGTCCAAGGCCAATCTGCGACAGAGTCTTCTCGACTCGCGTCTTCATCTCTGTGGCCGATACCCCGCGCAGTTTCAGGCCGTAGGCCACATTGTCGAAAACAGTCCGGTGCGGCCACAGCGCATAGGACTGAAACACCAAGCCGAGTCCGCGTTGTTCGGCCGGCAATTCGATGCCGCGCGCTGCGTCAAAAAACACGCGATCGCCGATGGCAATCGATCCGCCATGCGGCGTCTCCAGCCCGGCGACGGCGCGCAACAACGTTGTCTTGCCGCTGCCGGACGGCCCAAGCAGCGCGACCACTTCGCCCGCCGGGACGGCAAGCGAGACGCCTTTGAGAATCTCGTTGTCGCCGAGGCGAAGGGCGACATCCTTGACGATAAGCTCAGCCATGCAGGCGCACTCCAAGCCGGACCGCGACGGCGAGGCCGACGCCGATCATGACCACATTAACGACAGACAACGCCGACACCAGATCGACAGCGCCAGTGCCCCATAGTGACACCAAAAGCGAGCCGATGACCTCGGTGCCGGGCCCAAGCAGATAGATGCCGGTGGAATATTCGCGCACGAAGATCAGGAAGATCAGAAGCCAGCTTGCCAGCATGCCATATTTGATCAGGGGCACGGTGACATCGCGTTTCACGCGCAGGTCATTGGCGCCGGCGATGCGCGCGGCTTCCTCGAGTTCCGGGGCTACTTGCAGCAGAGTGCCGGATACGAGCCGCATGCCGTAGGCAAGCCAGACAATCGTGTAGGCGAGCCAGATCGAGACCATCGTCGATTTGAGCGGCGACAGAAACGGCACGAAGAGGAACACCCACAGAAGCGCAAGCCCGGCGACCAGGCCGGGCATGGCGCGCGGCACCATCACGAGGTAGTCGACAAGCCGCGTCCAACCCGAATTCCAGCGATGCACCGCCAGCGCAATCGCAGTGTAGCAGGCGACTGCCACCGCGCCGCCAATCACACCGATACCCAGCGTATTAAGAATGCCGCGCACCACATTCGGATAGTCGGTGAGCTCGCGGTAGTGATCGAGGGTCAGGACATCGAGCAGGTTCACCCCTTCGCCCCAGGTTACTACGAAAGAGCGCAGCGTAATGCCGAACAGTGGGACCACCACCGTCACGAACAGCCAGAACACGATTGCGCCGAAGGCAAACCAGCGCCAACCGTGCAGGCGGAGCGGTTGCGTCTTCAGGCCCTTGCCGCGCACCGAAACATAACGCTGCGCCTGACGCAGCAGTAGGCGCTGCATGAATACAAGCGGCGCTGTGATGGCTATGATCGCAACCACGACCACAGCCATCAACTGATAGGACGGTACTCCGAGCTTGTTGGTGAGCTTGTACAAATAGGTCGATAACACAAGCACATCCTGCGGATCGCCCAAAACAAGCGGCAGGCCGAACAATTCAAATCCCAAAAAGAACACCAGCACACCGGCAAACAAAATCGCCGGCAAGATCATCGGCAGACTGACACTGACGGCGACACGAAACGGATTAGCGCCGGACACGCGCGCGGCTTCTTCAAGATCGGTGCTCAAGCCGCGCAGCGCAGCGGCGCTGTAGAGATAGACATGCGGTACATGCGTCAGCCCGGCGATCACGATCAGCGCTAAAAGCGAGTACAGGTTCCAGGGTACGAAGCCGAGAGCGTCTTTGACGAGCGTCGAGAAAATTCCGACAGGACCAATTGCCACCACGTAGCCGAATGCGATCACCACCGCCGAAACGAATATCGGTATCAGTATTAGCGGCTCAAGATAATGCCGCCCCGGCACGTCGGTGCGCACCATCAGGAAAGCGAGCAGGGCGCCAAGCGGGACCGCGATTGCAGCCATGCCGCAGGCGATTGTGACCGTTGTCCAGAGTGCCTGCCAGAAATCAGGATCGGCAAAGACAAAGGAATACGCGAGCAGGCCAAGCTGTGCCGAAGGGTCGAAGAATGGTGCCGTGAGGAAGCTCTGGTAGACCACGAGCGACAGCGGCGTCGCCACGGCAAGGGTGGTGACGCCGAGCACGAGCAAGCGGTACACAACAATGGGCATGGTCGCCCTTGGTCTGCCGCGCCTAGACAGGGCAGGGCGAAATGCTTACTGCCCCTTCTTCGCCTGCTGCCATTTCGACAAGAAGGCGAGCCGCTTGGCCTGATCGAGATTCTCCAGCAGCGTCTGGTCAATTGGCACCGGGCGTGCCTTGTCGCCGACGAGCTGGGTGACGCCCTTGATAGTCGCCTCGCCGTCGACATCGGAGCGCAGCGAATATAGATCAGCCTTGTTGGCGATTATGTCCTGGCCGCGCTTCGACAATATGTAATCAAGGAACAGCTTGCCGGCGTTCGGGTTCTTCGCCTTCTTGGAGATGAATGCGACGCGCGACGTCACCATTGTGTAATCTTTCGGTAGAATGATGCCGAGGTTGGGATCTTTCTTGGAGCGGCCGAGCGCGTAAGAGCCGAAGATTCCGTAGGCGATCAGATGTTCACCGGACGTGACACGCTCCATCATCGCGCCGGCGCTGGTGTAGAGCTTAGCCTGCGCCTTGCCCATTGCTTTGAACAGATCCCAGGCCTGCGGAAAATCCTTGATGTCTTCGTTGCAGAACAGATAGCCGACACCGGAGCGTTCAGGATCGTAGGCTGTGATCTTTCCTTTGTAGAAATCGGTCTTCGTGTCGAGCAATTTGAGTAGATCGGTGTGATCCTTCGGCACGTCGCCTTCGGGGACGAGGCGCTTGTTGTACACAAAAGCGATTGGCTCATAGGTCGTGCCGTAGGCTGCATCCTTCCATACCGCCCATTTCGGCAGGGTCTTGATTTCCGGCGAGGCATAAGTCTCGGCCTGGCCGTCGGCAACGAGCTTCACTTGCAGATCCATTGCCGAAGACCACAACAGGTCTGCGGTGCCATTGTTGGCGGCAGCCTCGGCGATGAACCGGTTGTAAAGCTCGGTAGAGTTGAGATCGGAATATTCAACCTTGATGCCGGGATAGAGCGTCTCGAAATCCTTGATCAGAGGATTCGCTGCAACGGCATCGGTGGTTGCGTAGATCACCACCTTGCCTTCCTTCTTGGCGGCTTCGATGATTTTCGTGTAGTCGGCCGGATAGCCTTGTGGCGCCTGCGCCTGAGCGCCGGTTCCCCAAGCCAGCGCGATTGCGATGAAAGCGGCGGATACGACGTGTCGCATGGGAACTCCCTGATGACCTTTTCTCGGCGCCTGCCCCGGCGGCGGCCGTTCTGTGCGATGCTACTCCAGCATTTCCGCGCCCGCATAGGGGCCAGCAGAAAACGAAAGCCCCCGTCGCGCGCGACGGGGGCAGTTCGTTTGGTCTACGATCAATGTGCCAGCGGATCGGGACGAACCTGGATATGCACGGCGCGCGGGCGCGAGCCCTTGCCACCCTCCATCAACCACGGCGTCCGATCGCCATTGGTGCTCCACAGGCCGCGGCCTTTCCAGCCAGCATTCGGATCGTCGATGCGTCCATCGAGACCCTTGGCGTAGAAGCCCATGGGATACGGAATGCGCAGCAGGATCATCTTGCCGTTTTTTAACGCCACAAAGCCATCATTGAGATTGGCGGTGGAGATCGGGATATTTTCACCAAGTCCGACCGTGTTGTGCTGATCGACCCAGGTGTAGTAGCTCGCTTCGACGCTTCTATCCTCGAAGCCTTCAAAGCCCGGGCCAGGATATTTGTAGAATTTCCAGCCCTCCGGGCAGTGGTTACCGGTCGCGTTTGGCCCGTTGAGTGGGTTCTTACAGAGACGTCGATCAAAACTGACGATATGGCCGCTCGACTCCGAACCCCACGCAACACCATTGGCATCGATGTCGCCACCGCGGATTCCGACGCCCGGCTTGGGCATGGCGTAAAACTCTGACAGTTGCGTCTTCGGATCGAAACGCATGAAGCCGGCCTGGCCGGCGAACACGCCGACCGTGTACCAGATCGAACCGTCCTTTGGATGCGGCATGACCGCGTAAGTTCCCGAGCCGCCGGTGATGCGCGTGTCCTTGGCGGCGTCGGCCGGTTGGCCGGGGTCGCTATATTCGTCCAGCATGCCGTTGCCATTGGTGTCGAGAACGAATGGCGACCAGCCCTGCGCCTTTTGCTCGTCGCCGGTTTCCTCGAGCACTTTGGTATTGACCCAGCCGGCCACCGGTCCGGTGCCGCTGAACCAGAGCGTGTCATCGGCATCATAGCCAAACTGCGGGTGATGGGTCCCGAAGCAAGTGTCAACAAAGGTGTACTTCATTGTCTTGGGATCGAGCATCGCCACCTGACGCCCTGAGCGGTCGAGGGGGAAGGCCTTGGCGGAGGGATGATCCGAGCCTTTCTTGCAGAAGGCCGGATTATCGATCCCGCGTACCGAAGCTGCCAGCCACACCCGCCCCTTCTTGTCAAACATGGAGTTGTGGTTGTTTGCGCGACTATCCCAGATCTTCTCCTCGCCCCAATAGGCCGAAGCCGCCAAGGGCTTCATCGCAGCCGAGCCATGCAACGGCGGCCCAAGCATTTCCGGCATGGCCGGATCCTTCACCGGCAGCTTGAAGTACGAAACCTTGTTCGCCTTCGGATCGAGGATCGGAATAGTGTCGGTCGCGTATTCCGGCGAGCCGTACAACGGGCCGTAAGCGTTGACAGTCGGATTGCGGCGATCTGAGGAAATCAAATCGTGCAAATATTTGTCGGCGGTCGACCATTCCCACGATGTGATGACGACGTTGCGTTCCTCACCCTCGGGACGCGGTGGCTTGCTCTTGGGCAGCTCGCCCTTGGCGATGCGGTCGGTCCAATCGCCGAAATATTTGTATGGCACGCCGCCGAACTGTCCGGCGAGCCGGTTCGTCATGAACTCGCCGGTTTGGCCAGACTGAGTGCGACGTTGCCAGGCTTCTGCGCCTGAAACGAATTTGCCAAATGCTGCGGGAATCGTGCGGGTCGATTCCTGACCAAGCTGATGGCAGCCGATGCAGTCGACATTGTTCATCTGCCGGAGCCAGTTGTCCTGGGTGATGTTCTTGGGGATGTCGGTCGATCCGCCGAAATCCTTCGCCGGCGGAATCTTCAACAATGCATACCAGTAGGCCGCTGGATAATAGTGCGCGGCCGCTGCTTCGTTTGGCGCAACTACTGCCGTGAGATTAACGATAGTGCCCGGCTTTGCGAGCGTTTTGGGAGAGTCAACCAGGCCATAGCCACGCACCCAAACGCTGTAGCTCGCGGCCGGAAGATCGGGAATGAGATAGCGGCCCCGGTCATCGGTGACAACGATGCGAGCAAATTTCGTGGGGAGATCCGTTGTCTCGGCAATAACCCAAACGCCCGCTTCTGGACCTTGCGAACTGGTGACAACGCCGCTGATTTCAGTGGCGCCGACATCCACACTCTGTTGAGCGCGCAAGCCGGTGGAATACGCGGTCGTGAGGGCCGAAAGAAAAACAATCGCCAGCAAGCGCCGAAGCGCTTCAGCCAAATGCAACATGGGTCGCCTCCCTGGCACCGAAGCCGGCTGGTCGCCGGTCTTTTGTTGACGCAAGTCTAACAAAGCCAGTGGGCAGTGTCCGGTAATTTTTGGTCGAGATATTTTTCAGCCGGCGAAACCGCCGCCATCCAGAAAGGCCTGCTCTTCCGGTGTGGGGGCGCGGCCCAGCGCGGCATTGCGATGGGGGAACCGGCCGAAACGGCGAATGATGTCGGCGTGAATTTCCGCCCATTTCAGGCCGTCAGCGTCGCCGGTCGCCTTGTTAAGCGTGATGCAGCGTTCCTGATCGGCAAGATCTTCCGAATGCTCGAATGGAAGATAAAAAAAGCTGCGCAATTGCTTCGCCACCTGGCCGTCGAAGCCGCGGATGATGGCACCGGCTGTGATGGCGCGCGCCAAGGGATCGGTGGCAAAGGCCCGCGCGTCACCGCGGAACATATTGCGCGGAAACTGGTCGAGCAGAATGAGCAACGCAAGCGCACCTTGCGCGCTTTGTTCCCAGTCAGAAAGCTTCCCTGCGGCCGCTGCCTCGTACGTGTCAAAGAACCGCTCGCGGATCTCTTTGTCGAATGCAGCGTTCTTGTTGAACCAGCGTTCCGGCCCGGCTTCTTGCCAAAATGACACTACGTCGGCTGCGCTCACGACCATGGGCGTTACAGGTCAATTCGCCGGCGGTTGACTGGCATCATCGCGCAGGGCGCGCCGCAGAATTTTGCCGACATTGGTCTTCGGCAATTCGTCGCGAAACTCGATCTGTCTTGGCACCTTGTAGCTCGCGAGCTTGGTAGCCAGGAAAGCGCGCAACTCGGCAGCGGTTACTTCTGGCTTCTTTTTCACTACGAAAAGCTTGCCGATTTCGCCGGAATGTTCGTCGGGGACGCCGACTAGTGCGCATTCCATCAGGCTGCCATGACTCATGGCGACGTCCTCGACTTCGTTGGGAAAAACCTTGAAGCCGGAGACCGTGATCATGTCCTTCTTGCGGTCGACGATACGCACGCGGCCTTGGATATCCATAACTCCGATGTCACCGGTGCGGAAGAAGCCGTCCACGGTCATCGCCTGCGCAGTCTCATCGGGCCGCCGCCAATAGCCCAGCATCACCTGTGGGCCGCGCGCGCAGATTTCGCCTTGCTCGCCGTTCGACAGCTCATGGCCGCTATCGTCGCGGATCGAAATCTCCGTCGAAGGCAATGGCAATCCGATGGTGCCGGTCCACTCCGCAATGTCACCGCGGTTGCACGTCAGCACCGGTGATGTTTCCGAAAGGCCATAGCCTTCAATGATCGGCTTGCCGGTGGCTTTCACCCAGGCATCGGCGACCGCTTTCTGCACCGCCATGCCGCCGCCGATCGCAGCTTTGAGCATGCTCCAGTCGAGTTTGCCGAAGTCCGGATGATGCAGCAACGCGTTATAGAGCGTATTCACCGCCGGAAACATGTTCACCTTGTAACTGCGGAGTTCCTTGATGAGGCCGGCGATATCGCGCGGATTCGGAATCAGAAGACACACGCCGCCGGTCCGTACACCGAGCAGAAAACACGCCGTCAAAGCAAAGATATGATAGAGCGGCAGCGCCGTAACGATAATCAGGCGATCGATCTTGGGCGGCAAGTCGACCATCGGCTGATTCCACGCTTCCACCTGCAGCACGTTGGCGACCAGATTGCGATGCGTCAGCATGGCGCCCTTGGCGAGGCCTGTGGTGCCGCCGGTATATTGCAGGAAGGCAATGTCGTCGGGCTCGATTGCGGCCGGCGTGAATCCGGACTTGCGGCCGGTCGCGAGCGCGTCATTGAACATGATGGCCGCCGGGATTGCGAAAGCCGGCACCATTTTTTTGATATAGCGCACCACGGCGTTGACCAGTGTTCCTTTCACCTGGCCGAGCATGTCACCCAAACTGGCAACCACGACATGTTTGACTGGCGTGCTTGGCAGTGCCTCCTGCAGTACCGCGGCAAAATTTTCCAGGACAATTATGGCTTCGGCGCCGGCATCGGCGAGCTGGAATTCCAGTTCGCGTGGCTTGTAGAGCGGGTTGACGTTCACCACCGTGCAGCCGGCGCGCAGAATGCCGGCGATCGCAACCGGATATTGCAGGACATTCGGCATCATGATGGCGACGCGGGCGCCGCGCTTCAGTCCACGGCTTTGCAGCCAGGCGGCAAACGCGCGCGAGGCTTCGTCGAGCTCATCATAGGTCAAGGCCGTGCCCATGCAGACGCAAGTCTCGCGCTTGGCGTAAGCCTTGAACCCTTCCTCGAGCATTGCCACCAGAGACGAATAGCGCGACGGTTCAATATCGGCGGGAACGCCCGGCGGATAGTGCCGAAGCCAAAGCCGCTCCATGTCGCTTCCCCTACGCCGGCCCTTTTTGTCTGCATGCCGGCGATCAATACCCATAAGCATGAGTCTAACCGGCCCCGCATGCAAGGCCAGTGACGGCAGGGCGCCCGGTGCTACCGGCCGCCGAATGGGATGAGTGGATTATCAGTTAGGGCGGTGCGATCGGGGCGGTCCGGGGCCGCGACCCCTAGAAAGGCCTCGAACAGTTCGCGCACCGTGCGTTCGGGCAGGTCGCGGGTGATGAACACCAGCCGGGTGCGGTGGTCGTCGTCTGGCCAATTGTCGAGCCGCGCGGTCGGATGGAATACATGCTGAACGCCATGCACCACGACCGGCGTGTCAGGCATTTCGGCGAGCTTCACGATGCCCTTGATGCGCAGGAGCTTGGCGCCATGGGTGGCGCGCAGCAACTCGAGGAACATCTCCAGCGTGCCGGCAGATATCGCCTCGTCGGTGGTAAGGACAAAAGAGCCGATATGCTCGTCGTGCCTGTTGGCGTCGTGAAAATGATGATGATCGCCCGCATAGGCTTCGGCAGCTAGCCATTTCTTGACGTCGGGAATCTTTTTGTCGGGATCGTAAAGGCCGCTGCCGAGGAGCCGATCAGGTGTCGCCTCGCTCTTTGCAGCGTCGAGAATAGGCGCCGCCGGGTTGAGCGCGCGCAGCCGCGCTACGATGCGCTCGCGCTGCGATGTATCGGCGAGGTCAGTCTTGGTCAGCGCGATGCGGTCAGCCACCGCTGCCTGCTTGACCGCTTCGGCGTGGGCATCGAGCGTTGCCTCACCGTTGACCGCGTCGACCACCGTTACAACACCGTCGAGCCGGTAGCGTAGCAAGAGGTAGGGATGCGCCATGGCGGTGTGCAGCACGGGCGCCGGATCGGCGAGCCCCGTGGTTTCCAATAGCACGCGGCGGAATTTGCAGCGCCGATTGTCGAGGTCGCGCAGCAGCGTTTCCAGCGCATCGACCAGGTCGCCGCGTATAGTGCAGCACAGGCAGCCAGATTGCAGCACCACCATATTGTCGCCAACGTATTCAACGAGCAGATGGTCAAGTGGCGCCTCGCCGAATTCATTGATGATGACGGCAGTCTCGGCGAGCGCGGTATCCTTCAACAGCCGATTGAGCAATGTAGTTTTGCCGGCGCCGAGGAAGCCGGTGAGCACTGTCATTGGGATTGGCGTCGGCGGGGCTTTTCGGTCAGTGCGCAGTGCGGACTCGCTCATTGCGTCGCCGAGCTGACTTTCGGTTTGGTGTGCTTTGGCGGCTTGCTGGCCTTAGCTGTCTTCGCGGTATTCGCCGGCTTTTCGGCCCCTTCCGTCTTGGCGGCGACTTTCTTTTTCTTTTTCAGCGCGGCGCTCGCGGTCTGCGCGACGGTATCGGGATGGTCGGCTGATCCAGTAAATACAACGACCGGCGGTGTGGTCTCGACCGGCGGCCCGAGCACAAACTTGCCGGTTGCCGACTTTAGGTTGGAGAGCATGAAGGCCTGCCCATTGCCCGATTCACCGCTGGCGGTGGTGGCCGCGGCCGCTTCTTCAGGTTCCTCCTCGTTCTCTTCTGAGGGCGGCTTACGACGATGGCCTCCGCACATTTCCTCGCGCAAGTTGGGTGGCTGTGCATCAATTGGCGCCAACGCATCGACCGTGCCGAGCGAGGGCGTGAGCCAGGACAAGCCGCCGCTGTTGAAACCGCGTTCGAGCAGCTGGGCCGCCTTTTGCGCGCGTACGGCACCTGACCAGGAGCCAAGCACGACCGCGATGAGCCGGCGCCCGTTGCGCGTGGCCGAGGCAACGACGTTGTAGCCGGAGGCGCAAATGAATCCGGTCTTCATGCCGTCGGCGCCGGGATAGCGATCGATCAGTGAGTTGTAATTGCGCATCACGCGATTGCCGTAACGGATCGACGAGATATGCCAAAAGCTGTCGTATTCCGGAAACTCGCGGATGAGCGCGCGCGCCAATATTGCGAGATCGCGCGCGGACGTAACGTGATTTTCCGCCGGCAACCCGTTCGGGTTGACGAAGTTGCTCTGCGACATACCAAGCCGCCGGGCGTTCGCGTTCATCAGGTCCGCGAAGCCTCCGATTGAGCCGCCGACGCCCTCAGCGATTGCAACCGCTATGTCATTGGCGGATTTCACCATCAGCATCTTCAGCGCATTATCGACGGTCACCGTGGTGCCGATGTTGAAGCCCATTTTGGTCGGCTGCTGCGCTGCTGCGTTGCGCGACATCGTGAGCAATGTGTTGAGCGAGATGCGGCCTTCTTTGATCGCACGGAGCGTCGTGTAAGCGGTCATCAATTTGGTGACCGAAGCCGGGTACCACGGATACGTGGCGTTTTCGGCGTGCAGAACCTTGCCGGTAGAGGCCTCGATCAGCAGTTGTGCTTCGGCTTGTGCGCGGTCCGCGCCGGCGAGCGACAGCAAACCGGCGGCAAAACCGAGGATCATGGCGCGAGAGCGGTGGCTTGAAAAAGCAATCATCGTTCGCAGTTCAGGGCCCCAAGCCTCAAAAACGGGAAAGTTCCATGCTCGGCCGCGCTAGGCTATCTAAGCTTTGGATGGTAGGCAAAGTCGGTGAACCGCGGCTGATATATATATATATATGATGACTCTCCGCTCATCGCTGAGGAAAGCGACCAAAGTTCGGCAAAGGAGGCATCGATGACAGCCTGTATTGTCGGGTGGGCCCATACCCCCTTCGGTAAGCTTAACGGTGAAACCGTTGAAAGCCTGATTGTGCGGGTGGCTGGCGATGCGCTGGCCGACGCCGGCATCGGTCCAAAGGATGTCGACGAGATTGTGCTTGGGCACTTCAACGCGGGATTTTCTGCACAGGATTTTACCGCCTCGCTGGTACTGCAAGCCTCGCCCGATCTGCGCTTCAAGCGAGCGACGCGGGTGGAAAATGCCTGCGCGACCGGCTCGGCCGCCGTGCATCAGGGTATCAAGACGATTGAGGCTCGCGCGGCGCGCATTGTGCTCGTCGTCGGCGCTGAGCAAATGACAACGACACCCGTGCCGGAGATCGGGCGCAATCTGCTCAAAGCATCGTATGTGCGCGAGGAAGCCGACATCGACGGAGGCTTCGCCGGTATCTTCGGCAAGATTGCCGCGCTGTATTTTCAGAAATGGGGGGACCAGTCAGACGCGCTGGCCATGATCGCCGCCAAGAATCACAAGAACGGCGTCGGCAATCCTTATGCCCAGATGCGCAAGGATTTGGGTTACGACTTCTGCCGTACCGAGAGCGAGAAGAATCCGTTCGTGGCTGGTCCGCTCAAACGTACCGACTGCTCGCTGGTCTCGGATGGAGGTGCTGCGGTCGTGCTCGCTGATGTCGATACCGCGCTCAAGTTGAAAAAGGCGATCGCCTTCCGCGCCGCCGAGCATGTGCAGGATTTCTTGCCAATGTCGAAGCGAGACATCTTGAAATTCGAAGGTTGCGCCCATGCCTGGCAACGCGCGCTTGCGAAAGCGGGGCTCAAACTCGGCGATTTGTCCTTCGTTGAGACGCACGACTGCTTCACCATCGCGGAGCTGATCGAATACGAAGCGATGGGTCTGACCGCGGAAGGTCAGGGCGCTCGAGCCGCCATGGAAGGCTGGACCCAGAAGGACGGCAGATTGCCTGTGAATCCCTCGGGTGGGTTGAAGGCAAAAGGCCATCCAATTGGTGCGACCGGCGTATCCATGCATGCGCTTTGCGCGATGCAGCTGACGGGCAGCGCTGCTGACCTTCAGGTGAAGAATGCTCGTCTCGGAGGCCTCTTCAATATGGGCGGGACGTCCGTGGCAAACTACGTGAGCATTCTCGAGCGCATCAAGTAACGCTGCGATGTTGCCAGTAATTTATTTGTACTTGCGTTCGGCCGGGGATGGCAGGAACGACGGGTCGAAAACATCCGTCGGCTTCGGTTTCGCACCCTTGAACTTATAGGTAAGTGCGATCTGTTCGACAGCGCGGGCGAAGCGCGCGTCATCAATACCGCCATAGCCATTCGCTTTCACTTCGGGCGTAACGATGTTTTCATTGATTGCCATGGTGAGGCGCTCAAGCTCAATATTTTTACTCGCCAGGTCATTGCGTTTGAGTACTGAGCCGACTGCGCTCGAAGGTTGTTTTACGGTTTCCTTCAGACCTCTCATGAAGGCACGCAGGAAGCCCTTTACCGCGTCGGGGTGCTCGGCAGCGAATGTTGAGTTTACGATAATGGCACTTCCGTAAAGTTCGACGCCATAATCGGCCATCAGCAGGACCGCAATATCGTCGACCGGAACGCCTTTGTCCTTGAGATCGATAAAGGATGAAAATGAGAGACCGGTAATCGCGTCCACTTGGCCGGCGGCCAGCATCGGCTCGCGCACCGGGAAGCCGACGTTCTCAATTGTCACCTTGGAAGCATTGATGCTGTTAGCCTGCACGAAGATCGGCCATTGTGCATATGCACGGTCAGCTGCCGGTGCGCCCAACGTCTTGCCTTCCAGATCTTTCGGATTGCTGATGCCGCGGCTCTTGCGACCGATCACCGCGAATGGTGGACGGTTATAGAGCATGAATATCGCCTTGATCGGCGTGCCCGGCTTGGCGTCGCTGAATTTGATCAGTGAATTAAGGTCAGCGAACCCCATATCGTAATCGCCCGACGCCACGCGTTCGATTGATTCGAGCGAACCAGCTGCGGGATCGATGGTGACGTTGAGGCCTTGGGTTTTGTAATAGCCCTTATCGAGAGACAGCAGGAATGGTGCCGAGGGCCCTTCAATCTTGAAATCGAGCGTGAATCTGACGGTCGTATCCGCCGCCATGGCGCCGGTCACCAACATCACGGCGGGAAGCAGCGCCACCCGAGCCCGCCGGCCGTGGTGAGCGCTCATCATTCGGTTCCTTTTCTAATGGGCCTTGAACTCGGCGCTTGTCTTGCCATGACTCAGCAAAGGCCACGACGCTGGAAAGGGCAATACACGGGCGCGAAATCGCCGGGCAATTTGCGGCATTATCACTAACGTTGCAGTTCGTCACTAAATCGGGAACCACTGATCCCAAATACGAGAAAGACGTATTTGGGATAGACTTGTGGCAAGTTCGGAGATTCAGTCGATGCCGCCGGCGAAGGCCAACGGGCTTGCGCGCGACATTCCGCCGCTGCGGGCGCCGTACGCTCTGCCGGATGAGACCATTGCAAGGGCTCTTCTGGCGGCCGCCAATCGCTCGGGCGACGCCGAGGCGCGCATCGATGCCCGCGCGAGACGCCTGGTCGAGGCGATTCGTACCGGTAGCCGCGGGCTCGGCGGTGTAGAGGATTTCCTGCATGCTTATGCGCTGTCCACCAAGGAAGGCTTGGCGCTCATGGTGCTGGCCGAGGCACTCCTGCGCGTGCCCGACACCGAGACCGCAGACCGCCTGATCGAGGACAAGTTAAAGGCGGGAGACTGGGCGCATCACGACACTCGCTCGGCGTCGCTTCTGGTTTCGGCGTCAGCCTGGACACTCGGCCTAACGGCCCGTGTCATCCATCCCGGCGAAACGCCGGAAGGTATGGTTGAATCGCTGGTCAAGCGACTTGGATTGCCGGCGGTGCGTGCAGCGACACGGCAGGCTATGCGGTTGCTTGGCTCGCATTTCGTGCTTGGGCAGACGATCCAAGAAGCGCTATCGCGGGCCGGTTCGCACCGCGAGTCCCTTTATTCATTTGACATGCTCGGCGAGGCCGCTCGCACGGGCGAAGACGCCAAACGCTATTTCGAATCTTATGCCAATGCCATCGATGCGATCGGCAAAAGTGGGGGCAATGAGGTGCTGCCAAAGCGGCCAGGTATTTCCGTGAAATTGTCGGCACTCCATCCGCGCTATGAGCCACTGTCGCGTGACCGTGTGCTCGATGAGCTGGTGCCTAAATTGCTTGAGCTGGCGCAACTCGCAAAACAGCACGAGCTTAACTTCACTGTCGACGCCGAAGAGGCTGACCGGCTCGAATTATCACTCGACGTGATCGCCGCGGTGTTGCGTGATTCTTCGCTCGCGGGATGGGACGGCTTCGGGCTTGCAATACAATCCTATCAGAAACGCGCCGGCGCGGTGATCGACTGGATTGCCGATGTAGCGGACATGCTTGACCGCCGGTTGATGGTCCGCCTTGTCAAAGGCGCTTATTGGGACACCGAGATCAAGCGTGCACAGGAACGGGGACTTGCCGACTACCCGGTGTTCACGCGTAAGGCGATGACGGATCTCTGTTATCTCGATTGCATGCGGAAATTGCTGGCAGCCCGGCCGCGGCTCTATCCGCAATTCGCAACCCATAACGCGTTGACTGTAGCTTGCGTGATCGAGGACGCGGCCGGGACCAGCGGCTACGAATTCCAACGGCTGCACGGCATGGGCGAGGCGCTGTATGAAGCGCTGCTCGCCGAGCTTCCGGACCTGACCTGCCGGGTCTATGCGCCGGTCGGAGGCTATTCCGATTTGCTCGCCTATCTGGTGCGTCGGCTATTGGAAAATGGAGCCAATTCCTCGTTCGTATCTGTAGCAGCTGACCCAGCCGTGCCGATTGAAGCAATTCTGCGGCGGCCGCAGAGCTGGATTGCGGATTCTTTCCACGCGCGCCACTCGCATATTCCGCTGCCGCGCGATTTGTTTGGCGAGGTCCGGCGCAATTCGGCCGGCGTTGAGTTCGGCGACCGCGCTTCTCTCGAATCGCTACTCGTCGAAACCCGCACAGGACAGCAAAGTAAAAACGCAAAACCGCTCATCGACGGCGTCGCGGTCGCCGGGCGGGAACGGGTGGCCATTTCTCCGATCGACGGCAAGCCCATCGGCACCGTGCAGGAAGGCGATCAAGTCATCGTCGCCGCTGCACTCACTGCCGCGACGGCCGCCTTTCGCACCTGGAATGCAACACCGGTTGCTGATCGAGCGGCGACGCTCGAACGCGCCAGCGACCTGATCGAGCAAAATCGCGGCCGGCTGATCGCGATCTTGCAGAACGAAGGTGGCAAGACGATCGACGATTGCGTTTCGGAAGTGCGCGAAGCAGCGGACTATTGCCGCTACTATGCCAGCGAGGCGCGCCGTACGCTTGCGCCTGTGCCGCTGCCGGGTCCGACTGGCGAGAGCAACGAGCTGCGCATGCGCGGCCGCGGCGTTATCGTTTGCATTAGTCCGTGGAATTTTCCGTTGGCAATTTTCACCGGCCAGATCGCCGGTGCAATCGTCGCAGGCAACTGCGTTGTGGCGAAGCCCGCCGAACAGACGCCGCTCATCGCCTTCGAGGCGGTGAAGCTTCTGCACTCCGCCGGTGTACCGGTGGGGTCGCTACATCTGGTCCCCGGCGACGGCAAAATCGGGGCCATGCTCACCTCGGACCGCCGCATTGCCGGCGTTGTCTTCACCGGCTCAACGGAAGTTGCACGCGTGATCAATCGCACAATAGCGGAAAGAGATGGACCGATTCCGTCGCTGATCGCTGAAACGGGCGGCATCAACGCCATGATCGTCGATGCCACGGCGCTGCCAGAACAGGTAACTGACGACGTCATCGTGTCGGCATTTCGCTCCGCCGGCCAGCGCTGCTCTGCATTGCGTTTATTGTGCGTGCAGGAAGATGTAGCTGACCGCGTGTTCGACATGGTCGCGGGCGCCGCGCGCGAACTCAAGCTTGGCGATCCGCGCGATCCAGCGACCCATGTCGGTCCGGTGATCGATTCTGAAGCCAGGGACAAACTCGATCGTTGGATCGCTGATATGGAGTCGCGAGATGCCGTACTCTTCCGGCTTGAGGCCGGTCCGCCGAAGGACGGCACTTATGTTGCCCCTACAATCATTGAACTCGACAGTGCGCGCGAGCTCAGGGAAGAGGTCTTCGGTCCGGTGCTGCACGTCGTGCGCTGGCGCGCGGGCGAGCTCGATCAGCTTCTCGATGACATAGCCGGGAATGGCACCGCGCTGACTCTCGGCGTCCATTCGCGCATCGAGTCGACTGTCGCGCGCGTTGTGGAGCGGCTGCCGAACGGCAATGTCTATGTAAACCGCAACATGATTGGTGCAGTTGTCGGCTCGCAACCATTCGGGGGCAGCGGCTTGTCGGGAACCGGACCGAAGGCCGGCGGCCCCAACTATCTGCATCGACTCGTGGCCGAGCAGGTGGTGACCGTGAACACTGCTGCGTCCGGCGGCAACGCCACACTGCTGTCCGAAGACGAGTAGCAACGATCAAGGCTGGCGAGGCGCTAATCGACCCGCGTCCCGGCAGAAATGCCTCTCTTCGGACCCATTTCCCTTGTTTATCGGGCAATAGCCGTGATGGCACCGCGGTACCGGGCCATATCTAAGGCTGTCACATGCGTTAACCGGTTTTGCCCAGGGATCGGATACTGTGGGTGGTATGACTGATTCGGTCGCCCGACTTTATGAGGCCGTGATTGCCGTTCGCGGCAGTGATCCGGCGAAGTCGCGAACCGCCCGGCTTTTCCGTGCCGGCCGCGCGAAGATGGCTAAGAAGCTTGCAGAAGAGGCGGTCGAGGTCGTCATCGACGCCATGCATGGCCAGCCCGAAGCCGTCGTCAAAGAAAGCGCCGATCTGCTTTACAACCTCGTGGTGCTGTGGGTTCACGCCGGTGTACGTCCCGAGGAAGTCTGGGCCGAGATGCGCCGGCGTGAGTTGATGTTTGGCATCGCCGAAAAAGTGCCAAAAAATTTGGTGCATGACGCAGCACGACGTAAAGTGATCGCGTTGGAGACGCGGCGCGTTCGCAAGCGCCGCTGATCCGTCACAATTCTCCTCACGAGTATTGCGATGTCCGCTGAGGCTGCCGAGCCGCGTTCCTTGCTGCGCCGTCTTTATGACTGGTGCCTTGCTGCTGCCCACAAGCCACACGCGCTATGGACCATGGGCGCCGTATCATTCGCCGAAAGCTCGTTCTTTCCGGTGCCACCTGACGTGATGCTGATCCCGATGGCCCTGGCGCGGCCGAAACGGGCCTATGTGATGGCGGCATGGTGCACGGTGACTTCTGTCGCAGGTGGCCTGCTCGGCTACAGCATCGGCGCAATGCTTTATGATTCCGTCGGTGCATGGCTGATCCAGATCTACGGCTATGGCGACAAGGTTGAGGCCTTTCGCGACGCTTACGCACAATGGGGCGCCTGGATCATCCTTCTCAAGGGGCTTACTCCCATTCCCTATAAGATCGTGACCATCACTTCGGGATTTGCTGGGTACAACCTTGGGCTCTTTCTGTTATTTTCGATTATCACGCGCGGCACGCGCTTCTTCGTGCTGGCATTTTTGTTGCACCGCTATGGCGATCGGGCGCGTCATATTATTGAAAAGCGGCTAGGGTTATGGGTGCTGCTCGGTGCAGCGGTTATCGTCTTTGGTATCGTGGCAGCGCTATACTTGTTCTGAGGAATTGGCGTTCCTCAATTTCGCCACCTGACGGCCGTAAAGACCGACAGCGAAATGGGGAAGCCGCCGTTAGGCGGCTGACGAGACGCCAGTTTTGGCAGCGATGGGCATCAAACAGGCTTTGACCCTTTATCGGACTCCGAGGCTGCGCTCGTCCAAGCTTGCCTTCTTGTTTGCGGCCGGGCTGGTGCTGATTTCGGCATTGGCCATGGCGCAGGATCAAGCGACTCCAAGCCAAAAAATTAAAGAGAACGAGGGATTTTTCGCGGCCGTTAGCCGCTGGTGGAAAGAGCAGACGGCAACCGCCAATTCGTCATTCGAGGACGCGCGTAAGAAGGTCGAGAGTTTCAGCAGCGCCGCTGGCGACGCGGCCAAAACGACGGTGGAAGGCGCCAAGGATGCTGCAGGCGCTGTTGTGCGCATTCCGGCAGCTCGCGCTGTTAGCGGTCATGAGAAATGCCAGTTGGCGTCAAATGGCGCACCCGACTGTGTCGCTGCCGCTAACACGATGTGCAAGGCTAAAGGGTTTGGCTCCGGAAAGAGTCTCGACATGACCACAGCCGAGGTCTGCCCAGCCAAAGTCTATACGTCGGGGCGTTCGACCGGGCCCGAGTGCACGACCGATACCTTCGTCTCCCGCGCCTTCTGCCAATAGGGCTTTTCGGAGCGGCAAGCGGCGCTTGTGTCGCCGCTGAGGCTGTGTTTCCGTTTCGGGCATGAACCTTCATGCCAAGCTGATCGAGCGCGAGGTCGCTGGCCGACCGGTGACTGTCGGCCTGATTGGCGCCGGCAAGTTCGGCACGATGTTCATGGCCCAGGCGCGCTTGACGCAAGGAATGCATCTTGTGGGCGTCGCCGATCTCGACGTTGCTCGCGCACGCAGCCAACTCAAGAGCGCGGGCTGGCCGGATGATGCTTATGCCGCAAGTTCATTTACCGATGCGCACAAGAAGCGATCGACATTCGTCACAGATAACGCAGAGGCCCTGATTGCCGATCCGCGGATTGAAGTCATTGTGGAATCGACCGGTGTTCCCGGCGCAGGTATCCATCACGCGCTCAGCGCGATCGCTAACGGCAAACATATCGTGATGGTGAACGTCGAAGCCGACGCACTGGCGGGTCCGTTGCTCGCGCGCCGTGCCAAGACAGCGGGCGTCGTCTATTCACTTGCCTGGGGTGATCAGCCGGCTTTGATTTGCGAGCACGTCGATTGGGCGCGGGCCGCCGGGTTCAAGGTGATTTGTGCTGGCAAGGGGACGCGCTATGAGCCGCACTATCACAAGTCCAATCCCGACAATGTGTGGGACATTCTTGATAAATATCTGAACATTTCCGATCGCAAGTCGATCAATCCAAAAATGTTCAACTCTTTCGTGGATGGCACCAAATCCGGCATCGAGATGACAGCCGTCTGCAATGCGACCGGATTGGTGCCGCAGACGAATGGTCTCGGGTTCCCGCCCGCCACGCGCTTTGAACTCTCCGATATCTGCAAGCCGAAAAGCGATGGCGGTACGTTGGAAAAAGCCGGGGTCACCGAAGTGACGTCGTCGGTCTATCGCGACGGCCGCGATGTTCCGCATCACCTTGCGCTGGGTACTTATGTGGTGTTCGAGGGCGACACGGATTATGCGCGGCGCTGCTTTAAGGAATACGCCATGCTGCCGGACAAAACCGGCAAATACGCAGCGCTGTACCGGCCGATTCACATGATTGGACTAGAGCTTGGCATTTCGGTTGCCAGTGCGGCGCTTCGCAACGAGCCAACGGGCGCGCCCACCGGCTTTCGCTCCGATGTGGTGGCAACCGCCAAGCGCGATCTGAAAGCCGGTGAAATGCTGGACGGAGAGGGCGGATTCTGCGTCTGGGGCAGGCAGACGCTGGCGGATACTTCCCTTGAACGGGATTTGCTGCCACTGGGGCTTGCCCATAACGTCAAGCTTAAGCGCGATATCGCAGAAGGACAGCCACTTCGATGGTCTGACGTCGCCTATGACCCCAATGATTCTGCTGTAAAGGTGCGGCGGGAAATGGAAGCGGCATTCGGGCGGCGGAATGCCGCCGCCGAGCCGGTGTCTATGGTCTAACGACAATAAGAATACGGGAGGAAATCGTGAAGCGTCTGCTGACTGCCATCGCGGCGGCATTCGTTCTCGTGTCGCCGCATCTTGCGCGCGCCGAGGACACCAAGCTCACTATCATGGTGTTCGTGGGCATCCAGAACCTGCCGTTGTTTGCGGCGCAATCGCAGGGTCTCTTCGCCAAGCATGGCCTCGATGTTGACATGAAGATTGCGCCCGGATCAGAGGTCCTGACGCCAGGGCCTAGCCGACGGCAAATGGCAGATCGTGCACACCGCGTTTGACAATGGCATCGCTATGGCGGACGTCGCCAAGGTTGACATCGTCGGCGTGATCGGCGGCGACAATAGCTTCAATCATTTGATCGTTCAGCCGGAGATCGGCTCGGTCAAGGATTCGCGTGGCAAGACCGTTGTGGGACGCACTCAACACGGCTTATGCATTCCAACTCTACGACATCCTCGCCAAGAACGGATTGAATAAAGGCGACTACTCGCCGAAATCGGTCGGCGCCACCTTCAAGCGATTGGCAGCGAGTGCAGGAAGACAAAAGTGCGTCCGCCGCGATCCTCAATGCGCCGTTTTCGATCCTTGCAGTGAAATCTGGCCTCAAGGACATGGGTCCGGTATCGACAGTGATCGGTCCCTATCAAGCGACTGCGGGATTCTCGCTGCGGTCTTGGGCGACGGCCAATCCCGACACGCTCGTGAAATATCTACAGGCCTACATCGAAGGCCTGCGCTGGTCGCTCGATCGGAAGAACAAGGATGCCGCCACCTCGTTGCTGGCCGAACGGCTCAAGTTAACGCCGGCGATTGCAGCCGAATGTTATGCGCTGGTTTGACGGACTTGCCAAGGATGGCAAATTCGACATGGAGGGTTTCAAGAACGTGCTCAAGCTGCGCGCGCAATTCGAGGGCGGCACGCCAAATCCGCCCGAGAAATACGTCGACTTCTCCTATTATCAGAAGGCGCTCGCCGGGCTCTGACCCAACTATCCCAACTCGATCTCGCCATCGACCTTGTGGCTGAGACCAACCTTGCCGATGGTGAGCACCATCTGCGCCTGAATTGTTTCGTTGCCTTTCAGCCGGCCATCGGCCACTGCCGCGCGGATTGCTTTTTCGATCTCCTGCTGTGAAGTGACGCCTACGACCTTGAGGAATTTGCGCAACGACATGTTGAGGGTTTCTTCGTTCATCTTGAGGGACTCCTTGAAAGCATGTTTCCACGTATGTTATGGCGCCGCTTGTACCCGCACTAGGTGGGTAATCTTGGCAAAGGCAAGACCTGCCTTTTTGTTTGGCTGTACAGCGGCTTGACGCTATAGCTAGGCCTCCAGCCGGTGTGGCGGAATTGGCAGACGCGCACGACTCAAAATCGTGTTCCCAAAAGGAGTGTCGGTTCGACCCCGACCACCGGCACCACCCAATTTGTCGACGGACCCCGCGCATACAATGAACCAGTATGTGGCTCTACTTCGCCGTGATCCGCCGGTTGCCGCAGCAGCGATCTTTGCAGTCGTTGGAGCGTTGACGATTTGCGGATTTTTCTTTTTTCAATACGTGCTTGGCTATCCCCCATGCCCGCTTTGTCTCGACCAGCGCAATGCCTTTTACGTCGGCGTTCCGCTCGCGGCGTTGCTGTGGCTCGGTGCTAATCACGGCGCATCGAGCAAGGTCATGATCGCGGGTTTTGCTGTGATCGCGGCGGTCATGCTCTGGAATACGGGACTCTCTGTCTATCACGCTGGCGTCGAATGGAAGTTCTGGCCCGGTCCAGCGGATTGCTCGGGGCCGATCAACAGCCTCGGCTCCGCGAGTAACATGTTGAAGCAACTCGATTACATAAGAATTGTACGCTGCGACGAGGCGGCTTGGCGTTTTCTCGGTATCTCGCTCGCCGGTTATGACGTTCTGGTGTCGCTTTTTCTTGCGATGGTTGCCGCCTGGGGCCTCAAGACCTTGATCGCGCGCCGCAATTCATCCGATTAGAATGTAGTTATCAGCTGGCCGCATGCGGCCTGCTATGACGTTTGGGAATAAGTCAACATGGAAGTTCTGATTATCGGCGCCGGCATTGGCGGCCTGACGCTGGGGCTGATGCTCCATCGCGCTGGCATTGCTTGCCGTATCTTCGAGGCCGCTCCCGAACTTAAAGCAGTTGGCGTAGGCATCAATATCTTGCCGCATGCCTCGCGCGAGCTATGTGCGCTTGGGCTCGAAGATGCACTCGCCAGGGTGGCCGTCACCACCCGCGAATATTGCTTCTACAATCGCTTTGGGCAATTCATCTATAGCGAATCGGCCGGGCGCTTCGCCGGCTACGACGTCCCGCAATTCTCGATTCACCGCGGCGACCTGCAAATGGTGCTGCTCGATGCGTTTGTAGAGCGCGCTGGCGCGGACAAAGTCATCACCGGCAGGCGCTGCACGCTCGTTGAGCACGATGGGCCGGAGGCCGTTGCGTATTTCGAGGACATCAATGGCAAAGCACTGTCGTCACAGCGCGCCAGCGTTGTGATCAGCGCCGAAGGCATCCATTCGGTGCTGCGCAAGCAGCTTTATCCGAACGAGGGTCCGCCGAAATATTCCGGCATCAACATGTGGCGCGGCGTCACCCGCTGGAAGCCGTTTCTATCCGGCGCCAGCATGATCCGCATCGGCTGGCATCATCCGGCAAAGCTTTTGATCTATCCCATCCGCAACAATATCGACGCCGAGGGCCGCCAGCTCATAAATTGGGTATGCGATATCGAAACGCCGCAATACCAGGCGCGCGACTGGAACAGGCGCGGGCGGCTTGAAGATTTCTTACCCGCGATGGCAGACTGGCATTTCGACTGGCTCGATGTGCCGCACTTCATCAGCAGCGCGGATACGATCCTCGAATACCCAATGGTTGATCAGGATCCATTGCCGCGCTGGAGTTTCAGCCGCCTAACGCTTCTGGGTGACGCCGCACATCCGATGTATCCGCGTGGTGCGAATGGCGCGGCGCAAGCCATTCTGGACTGCCGTGCGCTTTCCGATGCGCTTTCTGCAAATGCCGATCCGGTCGAAGCGCTCAAGGCCTATGAAGCCAAGCGCCTGCCGGCGACAAGTGAAGTTGTGCTGGCCAACCGCAAGGCCCCCCCCGACGCCATTCTGTATGAAGTCTATCGCCGCACCGGCGACAAGCCTTTCAAGAATATCGATGATGTCATCAGCCATGAGGAGCTCATTGCCCTGTCGGAGAGCTATAAGCGTGTCGCAGGCTTTGACAAGGAACGGCTGAAATCACGCGCTTGACCGGGGATCAAAATACGACGACCACGAAATGCGAAGGTGCGCGTACATCCGGCGTCACCCGTTACATGTTCGTGGCCGCTCGATGATGGAACCTGACGGCTCAACATCACCACATAAACACATATAGGCGCTGTTCGTTCCATTACAAGCGCAAAAGGAAAAATGGCTAACACGTCAGGCTACAAATCCAGCGCAAAATTGCTGCATTGGCTGATCGTGGCGTTGCTGATTGTCCAGTTCATGGTCGCGTGGACCATGCCTCATATCGGGCGCAACACGCCGGTGACCACGCTGATCAGCCTGCATTTCACGGTCGGCATCGTAATCCTTGCTGTTGCGATTCTTCGTCTCGTTTGGCGCGTAATCCAGGGCGAGCCCGCGCCTCTCGATGGCGTGCCGCCCTGGCAAACGCAGAGCGCGCGCGTGATCCACTGGCTACTTTATTTGCTGCTGCTCGTCGTGCCTGTCCTCGGGTGGATCAACGCCTCGTGGCGCGGCATGCCGATCGCACTCTTCGGTCTTGAATTGCCGAAACTGATCGGCACGCGTGCGCCGGGCTGGAGATGGACCGGCGACGTGCACAACCTGCTCGCTAATTACATGATGCTGACTTTGGTCGGCCTGCACATCCTGGCTGGTCTCTATCACCACTTCATCCGCCGTGATCACGTTCTTCAGCGAATGTTGCCGGGCGGCTAGCGCGCTTTTCACCGCTTTTCCGGTGGAATGTCCCTGATTTGTGCCGAGTGTTTAGCGATGTGGTCGAGGCTGTAGGATAAATGAACACGTTTCGTTGACGGCGGACGTTTGGCGACCGACAAGCCAGGCCGCCATTCGGTCGCCGGGCGGATCGGGCGCGGCATAAAACCGCCACCGCAATTCGGGCAAACATTTTGCAATTTGAGTTCGACGCAATCGGCGCAAAATGTGCATTCATAAATGCGGATGCGCGCATCCAGAGAGGGCGGCAGGTCGATGTCGCAAAATTCGCGATTAGGTCGGAGTTCGAGTGTCATTGTCGGCTCGCTGCTAGGTCAATGCTTTTCTATCGCCTTGCGCTTCCATGCTTCCCAGGCGCGGCCGAGGCCGTAGCCTTCGCGTGCCTCGATCTTGGCCGCTTCCTCCGGATCGAGATAAGTGACCGGCCCGCCCAACGCGGCGGCTTGCATTTGTAAAGTCGCGTTGAGCGGAAGGAAAATGCTGCGGCCCACCACGCGCTGGATCGACGGGCCGACGATCACCGCACCGTGGCCGCGCATTAGCGCCGCCGGATGATTGCCGAGTGCATCGGCAAGCGCGCGGCCGAGTGCTTTGTCCCGGATCAGCATGTCCGTCATGCCTGCGCGTGCGCGGATTTCGAACACTGGAATCCCGGCGCTTACGAAAGCGGATCGATGATAGACCGGTTTGAGCTGCACCTTGGTGATGCTGAACGGAATCAAGGCCGGGGCATGGGTGTGGACAATGGCCATGACGTCCGGACGCGCCTTGTAGATTTCGCCGTGAATGAAGCGTTCTGTGTAAAGCGAGTGGCCCTTGGCATCGACCGGATTGCTGTCGAGATCAAATTCCAAGATGTCGTCGGTGCTCACCAGTTCTGGTGCGCGTGAGCGTGACAATAAATACCGATTGGGATCGCGCGGATGCCGGACGCTGACATGACCCCAGCCATCAAGTACGCCCTGATCGGCGAGGATACGATTGGCGGCGACCAGATCTTCGATCAATTGCGGGTCAACCGGTCCGCCTGAAACCGGCACTTGCGCGGTAGCGACGCTTGCCACCCACATGGCGGCCATGGGCGCTATCGCGAGCAAAATCGCTCGCCCGCTGCGACGAAGATGCAGCTTGCTGATCATGGAAGACTCCAGTGCAGAACGGGCGTGACGGCTTATGGCTCGAGTTCGGTGTCCCAATAGAGATAGTCGAGCCAGCTCTCGTGCAGGTAGTTGGGCGGGAATAGCCGACCATTCCTGTGCAGGTGATGCACCGTCGGCTGGAAAGGCATCTGGGATGGCCACATCCTCGCCTCGCTTGGCGTGAGGTTGCCTTTGCGCAGGTTGCAGGGCGAGCAGGCGGCCACGACGTTGTCCCAGGTCGTGTGGCCACCGCGTGAACGCGGCAACAGATGATCGAAGGTGAGGTCGTCGCGATCGCCGCAATACTGACAGGAAAAGCGGTCACGCAGAAAGACGTTGAACCGGGTGAAGGCTGGATGAGTCGAAGGTTTCACGAAGGTCTTGAGCGAGACCACGCTCGGCAGCTTCATCTCGAAGGAGGGGCTGTGAACCGCGCGGTCGTAATTGGCGACGATATTCACGCGTTCGAGGAAAACCGCCTTGATCGCGTCCTGCCAGGACCACAGCGACAGTGGGTAATAGCTCAACGGCCGAAAATCCGCATTGAGCACCAGGGCTGGAAAACCACTGGGCGAAACGTGCACGTTCAACGCTCCTTAACCTCCTTAGAAAGCTGCCGCCACGCAGCTGACGGGCTAGTAATAGGGCAGCGTGACAGGATTGTGAAGCCGGAACGGGGAGTTACCCGCAAACCTGCTATTTGCGGCGCGCAAAGCAGCGGGCGAGGAATTCGCCGCCCTGGCGCAGTCCCTCCTGATCAATGCCGTGGCCGATTCCCGCTGAGATGTGCCATTCAGCC
>DASSLE010000232.1:0-28629 GCA_035689725.1 Pseudolabrys sp. | reverse complement strand
CCCCTGCCTGGTGCCGGTGGCGCCTGGGATGATGGCGCCCTCTGGCGTGCTGATGGTTGGCGCAGCGTTGGTGCTGCGCGATTTGGTCCAACGCCGCCTCGGCGTTGAGTTCGGGCTTGGTGCGATTGCCGCCGGTGCGGCAATCTCGGCTGGTCTTGCGCCACCTTCTTTGGTGTTGGCATCAGCGACCGCATTCTTCCTCTCCGAATTTGCCGACTTTGCGGTCTATACACCGCTTGCCCGCCGTAGATTGGTGGTTGCGGTTGTTGCTTCGAGCATCGTCGGCTTGATAGTCGACTCGATTGTATTTCTGTGGCTTGCCTTTGGTTCGCTCGAGTTCCTACTTGGGCAGATTGTCGGAAAGCTTTGGATGGTCCTGCTCGCAGTGCCTTTCGTCGCTTATTTGCGTCACCGCGATGAACGACTCGGGCTAAAGGCTGCGTGAGGCATTCGCTATGAGTTCGGCTACCGAGATCCTGCGCGACGTCACTACGGGCACCATTACCACGATGCTTTTGAAGAAGGGCATTCGCCATTCCTGGATGGCGGGCACAATGCCATTTGGCTTTTCCGGCAAGCGTGTGGTGGGCCCGGCGTTCACGCTGCGCTTTGTCCCGGTGCGCGAAGATCTCGCGACGCCGGAGAGCTGGTCGAAACCGATATCTACGCGCGGTGCCATTGAGGCCATGCCGGAGAACTGCGTGGTGGTGGCTGATGCCATGGGCGTCACCGGGGCCGGCATTTTTGGTGACATTTTGTGCATGAGGATGGTCAAGCGCGGCGTCACCGCATTGATCACGGACGGCGTGATGCGTGACAAGCACGGAGTACTGGGAACAGGTCTGCCAGTTTGGTGTGCGGGCGTGGCCGCGCCGGCTTCGGTCAACCAGCTGACCTTCGTCGGCTGGAATGAACCGGTCGGCTGTGGCGGCTGCGCAATTTTTCCAGATGATATCATCGTTGCAGATGATGATGGCGCGGTGGTAATCCCCAAGGATCTGGCCGATTTCGTCGCCAATGAAGGCGCAGAGCACGAACTCCTGGAAAGCTGGCTGGTGGAGGAAGTGGAGAAGGGGGCAAAGTTGCCCGGCCTTTATCCGCCCAACGAGGAAAAAAAGAACCGGTACGAGGACTGGAAGAAGACGCGCTGATGTTCTTCATCCTCTCGAAGACCGTCGCCTTTCTGCTATTACCATCCAATCTCGTAGTTGTGGTTGCACTTGCGGGCCTTGCGTTAATGGCGACGCGCTGGAGGTGCGCGGGCACACGCATGATGGTCGTGAGCCTGATTCTGTTGGTGGCGATTGGCCTTTCGCCGGCGGGCGACCTGCTCACATATGCGCTCGAAAGTCGTTTCCCGCCCTGGGATCCAGTGCGCGGCGCGCCGGACGGCATTATGGTGCTGGGAGGCAACATCTCAGCCAAGTTTTCACGCGACCACGGCGAACCGGTGGTCGGCAGCGATGCCGCGCGCATTGTCGCCATGGCAAAGCTCGCGCGAATCTATCCGAATGCGCGCATAGTTTATTCCAGCGGTGATGCGAGCCTGCTCGGGAGCCAGCCGCCGGAAGCGGATTTCGTTAAGCCACTCCTCGATAGCTTTGGCATTAAGCGCGAGCGCGTATTATTGGAAACACGTTCCCGCAATACCGCAGAAAATGCCGCTTTCACCAGGGATCTGGTGAACCCAAAGCCTGGTGAGCGCTGGCTGTTGGTGACCTCGGCACAACACATTCCGCGTGCGATCGGTTGTTTCCGTCGGGCCGGATTTCCGATCGAGGCCTATCCGGTTGGCTGGCGCACCGGCAAAAAATTCCACCTGATGACGACCAAAATATTTTCGAGAGGCTTGGTCCGATTCGATTCCGCCGCGTATGAATGGATTGGCCTATTGGCCTATTGGATAACCGGTAAAACTACCGAATTACTGCCGTCGCCAAAGGGCGACGGGGAATAGCGTCGCTAACGTTTGCGAAGCTTCCGGCAGAAGACGTCATAGATTGCGCCGATGATGGTAAGCGCCTCTTCGCTCGCCAGCTTGTAATAAATTACCTTTCCGTCGCGCCGTGTCGACACGAGTCCGTCGGCTCGAAGGCGGGCAAGCTGTTGCGATACTGTCGGCTGTCTGAGTCTGAGCAGATCTTCTAGTTCGCTTACCGACTTCTCGCCTTCGGCAAGAATACAAAGGATCATTAGCCGGCTTTCATGCGCCAGCGCTTTTAGAAAATCACTCGCGCGTTTTGCATTGTCGACTATTCGGTCGAGTTCGGTCGAGTTAGCGTGGCCTTCCAAGTGCTGCAATTCCATACGTACACCAACATTCGCGTTTCTGGCGTTGTCTGAATTCAAACGATCAGCCGGTTGCGCGCAACGACTTTTCGAAATGTCGTGCGCGTTCTCTACCCGTTCTGACTGGATCTAGTTTTTTGATCAGCATGCCGGCCAATCCCCAGAAGTGATCCTCGCCTGGATAACCGCGAATGCGCCCAATCTCCCGGCCCTTATCGACCAGCACAAATAGTGGCGCGAGCCGTTCGACTTCAATAAAGGCCAGATCGGACGGCAAGGCATGGTCGATATTTACCCGCCGTATTGGAGCGTGCTTACCTTCGGCTGTTTTGGGATAGATCGGTGCAATTTCGCGGTCAAATGTTTCACACCAGGCGCAACCTGCCTGTTCAAACATTATAAGTTCCGCCGCTCGTGCGGTTGCTAGCGTTAAGATAATAAACATCGCGGCAAACAGTGCGCCGCGAGAAGAAAATTTCCGTATTTGCCACATGCAGACCAACTTCATTCCTCGCACAAGCGGAGGATTCACGGAGGATGTTCGATCATCTGAAGTGTATATCACAAAAAAGAGTATGTCTGTGATGCGGCGGACGAGCGGCCAATGCCCATTCGGCTGGCGATGATCTTTCCGGCGCTCAGCCGTACCGAAATGACAATAAATTGTCGAACGAACGTAGCTCGATCAGCACACGATGGAGAAGATCGGAATCGCGGGTAGCAATCGCTTTTGGTATCAACATCAGGCTGGCCTTGGCACCGTCAACCAGTCGACGAAATTCGGGGGCCGTACGCACTGCCTCGCTCGCGATGCCGTCGCAACGGTCCAGCTCAGCACCATAGCTCGATGCCTTTTTGGCGACGTCGGAGCGTATCTCGGAGTCGTCCCAATTGAGCGCCCGGTCATTGTAGATCATGAGCACGTCCATCGTCATGTTGGCGTCGCGGACGCAATCAGCCAGTACCACGACACCACTCGCCTTGCGTAGGTCATAGAGGTCACCGCGAATGGCGCTGAGCGAATCGCGGGCGGCGTCGAGGCGCCCCGTTTTGAGCATTAGGTCAGTGACAGCCAGTCGGGCGGTCACGCCGGTAAACAATTTGCCGTAGAGCGTGCTGCTGGCGAAAGCGTCCGGCCGCTTGCCGGAAAAGCGCTCTGTGGATCTGGCCCAGGCATCGCGCAACCGGTCTATCTCGAGTGAGGCAAGGTCGATGTTGCCGGTGCGCAAATAGCCTATCGCGACCCGGTTATGGGCGCTGGCGGCTTCAATCGCTGCGTTGAAATCGGCGAGATCGTCTGCACGGGCCGAGTTGCCGCCAAGTAGGGCAATGATCAGATATGCAACACGACCGACCCAGAGCAGCATCGACGTTGATCCGATTTTGACGCTATGTATTTATAACTATACGCGCCGCCACGGCGACCGACGAGGCCAACTTGGCCGCGTAGTTTATGAGGCCTGATCATGATTGGACGGCGAAATCTGCTAGCCGGGGCTACATCTTTTGTTGCGCTCGTTGCGTCGCGCGCGCGCGCAGAACAGCCGATATTGACGGATGATGGGCTCTACAAGCAGCCCTGGTTTCTGGAAAGCTTTCTAGACCTTGCCGATGATCTTGATGGCGCCCGCAAAGAGGGTAAGCGCTTTGTCCTTATGTGGGAGCTCAAAGGCTGCCCCTATTGCAAGGAGACGCATTTCGTAAATTTCGCGCAGGCGCGCATAGCGGACTATGTGAAGGCGAATTTCGAAGTGTTGCAACTCAATATTATCGGATCGCGGAAAGTGACCGATTTTGACGGAGCCGAGCTCTTCGAAAAAGAATTAGCCGCGAAATACGGTGTGCGTTTCACGCCCACTTTCCAATTCTTTGGCGAGGGCGCGACGACGCTCAAGACCTTGCCGCCAGACAAACGCGAAGTGGCGCGTGCTCCCGGCTACCTGCGTCCCGACGATTTCCTCGCCATGTTCCGTTATGTGCGAGAAAAGGCCTATGAGAGCAAAAGCTTCCGCGACTATCTGAAATCGCTGCCGAGCTAAGATACACTATTCTATTCTCCCGGCGGCCAGATTTCCGAAAAGCATATTCTATTTTGTGAATATAATTTGAACGGGCTGTTGACCACCGCTATGGTCTGGCCCGGGTGGGGCGGACTTCGGCCCCAAGGTTAGTTGGGAGGATTTTCGAATGCGACAAATATCCCGTCGCGATGCTTTGGCGCTCTGCGCCTCGGGCGCGGCGCTCACATTCATCGGCCTGGGCGAGCGCGCGTCCGCCGCTGGCAAGGAGGCAGCCGATCAGGTCGCTAGTTTTACTGACGGCAAGACAGCGGAAAAGGGCAAGATTTTGATCGAACTGCCCGAGATCGCCGAGAACGGAAACACAGTTCCGCTGTCAGTCTCGGTCGATGCACCGATGGCCGCCGACAATTACGTCAGCGAAATGCTTGTCGTTGCCGATGGTAACCCCAATCCGGGCGTCGCCACTTTCCACTTCTCACCTTTATCGGGCAAAGCAGAAGCGTCGACCCGTATCCGTCTCGCCACAACCCAGAACATCATCGTGGTTGCGAAAACCAGTAAGGGCGAATTCTTCACCAATCAGAAGCTGGTGAAAGTCACTATCGGCGGCTGCGGCGGCTGATCCGACAACAACAAAGAATCAGGAGAGAACAATGGCGGAAAAGCCGCGGCTCAAGCTTCCAAAGGAAGCCAAGAAGGGCGAAGTCATCGAAATCAAGACGCTATTGCCGCACATGATGGAGTCGGGCCAGCGCAAGGACAAGGACGGCAAGCCGATTCCGCGTAAAATCATCAACAAGTTCGTGTGCGAGTTCAATGGCAAGCCGGTGTTCAGCGCTACCCTGGAGCCGGCGATCGCAGCCAATCCCTACATGCAGTTCCATGCCAAGGTGGAGGAAAGCGGCACGTTCAAGTTCACCTGGACCGATGACGACGGTACGGTCACCACGGCGGAAGAAAACATCACCGTGAGCTGATGGCGCGTTCCGTGCAAAAAAGTCCGGGACGGCATAACAACAACACGTTGGGGAGGATCCTATGATGCGTGGCGGGATTCTGGCGAGCAGCATGGCCGGCGTTCTATTCGTGGCTGGCGCTTTTGTCAGCGCAAGCGGATCGGGCGCCAGTGCACAAGCCAAGAAGGAAGCACCGCTCGAAGTTAACGGTGACGCCTCTGCGCGGCCGTGGAAACGCTATGCCGGCTGGCCGACACGCGACGAGTCGAAATACAATACGCTCGGTAACGTAGCAACACCGCCGGCGCCGAAGCAGCCGCGCAAGATTACCGGCCTGATCACCGGCGATGCGGCGAATGGCGCCAAGCTGGTGGCGGACCGCAACCGCGGCGGCTCGTGCCTGGCCTGCCATGTGATGGGTCCGGCCGGCAACGCGGACCTGCCGGGCAATGCCGCTCCCGATCTGTCAGAAATAGGCAATGCCGGTCGTGAGGACGAGTGGCTGTTCAACTACATCTACGACGCGCGCGTCTACAATCCCGAGACGGTGATGCCGCCCTGGGGCAGCCACACATTCTTCAACGACCAGGAAATCAACGACATGGTCGCTTTCCTGAAGACGTTGAAGTCTCCTGCAGTGTTCAAGACCGCACTGGATGACCCAAGCAAGCGCCCGCCTCCGGTAGAGAAGCGCGAGAATCTCGATCCGATCGAAAATCCCGGTATGTGGGCCGTGGATAAGGCGCAGGACCTTTGGAAGCAGCCGGGTGCGGCGGGTAAGTCGTGCCAGAGCTGCCACACTGATGCGAAGGAGGCGTTCAATACCTGGGCAGCATCGATGCCAAAGTGGGAACCGCGGCTCAACAAGGTGTTGGGCGTAGAGGAGTTTGTCACTCGTCACACCAAGGCCACCACCGGAGCGGATTGGCTGATGGAAACCGACGAGAACCGCGCGATGTCTGTCTATCTCCACTATCTCGCCAATAGCGCGCCGATCAAAGTCGACACGACAAGCCCAGAAGCGAAAGCGGCGGTCGAGCGCGGCAAGGAGCTAAGTGCGCGCAAGGTCGGCCAGCTCAACATGGCGTGCACCGACTGCCATGGCAAAGTGGCGAACCGTTGGATCCGCGGCCAGTGGCTGGGCGAGCCAAAGGGCCAGTACGACCACTTCCCGACCTGGCGTACCAGCCTGTTGGCGATCTGGGACATTCGCCAGCGCTTCCAGTGGTGCCAGGTGAATATCCGCGCCGATGAATTGCCGCCAGATGCAAAGGAATATGGTGATCTTGAGCTGTATCTTGCGGCACAGAACGAAGGGCAGAAGCTCAGCGTTCCGGGCATCAGGCATTGAGGCGCCACCCAAGCTGGCCGCCGGAGGCGGCCTTCGAAGGGGTGATGGCTTTGGCTCTGTGGCCGTCTAGGCTCGGTTCGTTCGCGCCTCCGGATGACGGGTTACGCGCAGGCATTTCATGATCACTCGCCGTGAAATCCTTCAAGTCGGCGTCGCCACTGCGGCGCTCGCGGCCGGCGACAGCACATTCACGCGCGCTTTCGCACAACAGCGATTATCCGAAGGAGAACTGCTCAAGTTCGATGCCCTCGGCAATGTAACGTTGCTGCACGTGGCCGATATCCACGGTCAACTTGTGCCGGTTTATTTCCGGGAGCCTTCGGTCAATCTCGGCGTCGGCGAGGCGAAGGGGCACCCACCGCACCTCACCGGCACGGATTTTCTCAAGCATTTCGGCATTTCGGATAAGTCGGCTTCGGCCTATGCCCTGACTTATCAGGAATTTGAGGCTCTAGCGAAATCCTATGGTCGCATCGGGGGGGTCGATCGGCTTGCGACAGTTGTCAAACAGGTGCGCGCTGAACGCGGCGACAAGGTGCTGTTTCTCGACGGCGGCGATACCTGGCAAGGCTCGCTCGGCTCCAATCGGAGCAAGGGCCAGGACATGGTCGATTGCATGGCACTGCTCAAGCCAGATGCCATGACTGGCCATTGGGAGTTCACTTATGGCGAAGCGCGGGTAAAAGAGTTGATTAATAGCCTCGGCTTCCCGTTCCTTGCGCTCAACATCCGTGACACTGAATGGAACGAGGCGGCCTTCGAAGCGATGAAAATGTTCGAGCGAGGCGGCGTGAAGATCGCCGTGCTGGGCCAGGCCTTCCCCTATACGCCGGTCGCCAATCCGCGCTGGATGATGCCGAAATGGTCATTTGGTATCTGGGAGGAGGATGTGCGTGTCAATGTGGAGAAGGCGCGCAAGAACGGCGCGCAGCTGGTGGTGCTGCTCTCGCACAATGGATTTGACGTCGATCGTAAGCTCGCCGCGCGTGTCGCCGGTATCGATGTCATCCTGACGAGCCATACACATGATGCTCTGCCGGAAGCGATCAAGGTCGGCAATACGCTGTTAATCGCTTCCGGGAGTCACGGGAAATTTATATCGCGGCTCGACCTCGACGTGCAGGACGGAACGGTGAAAGGCTTCCGTTATAAGCTGATCCCGCTGTTCGCCGATGCGATCAAGCCGGATGCGGAGATGACCGCTGCGGTTACCAAAGCGCGTACCCCCTATGCGAAAGAGCTTGCACGCGAAGTTGGCCGCGCCCACTCGCTGCTCTACCGACGCGGCAATTTTAACGGCACTTTCGACGATCTGATTTGCGTAGCGCTCTTGAAAGAGCGGGACGCCGAGATTGCGCTGTCGCCCGGCTTCCGTTGGGGCACCAGCGTGCTGCCCGGGCAGCCGATCACCGTGGAAGATATCCACAACGTTACTGCCATCACCTATCCGCAGGTCTATCGTATTGCGATGACTGGCGAACGCCTGAAGGAAGTGCTCGAGGACGTCGCCGACAACCTGTTCAATCCCGATCCCTACTATCAGCAGGGCGGCGACATGGTTCGCTGCGGTGGGCTTGGCTATGCAATTGATATTTCCAAACCGGTCGGCCAACGCATTTCGGCAATGACGCACCTTAAATCCGGCAAGACCATAGAGCCTAAAAAGGAATACGTGGTCGCAGGTTGGGCCAGCGTGAATGAGGGCACCGAGGGTCCGCCGGTCTGGGATCTGGTCGAGCGCTATGTCGCGACGGAGAAGACGGTGCGCGTGACGCCGAATACCAGCGTGAAAATTTCCGGGGCCTAGCGGCAGATCACGTTACATTCATAAAATAGAATGTGATATGAGCCTACCCGCAAGCCGATCTGCCGGGAGGTGCCGATGACAGAACCGACCGATACGACGCGCGCCACGCGTCGCCGCTTTCTTGTTGGCGCAGCCGGACTTGCTGCGACTGGTGTTTCAGCCGCACGTGCCGAAAATGCCAAGAATCTCCCACCCAATGTCGCCGGCTGGACGCGTCAGCTGGGCGAGGGTGTCGGCGTACGCGCCTACGGCAATCCCTCCAAATACGAAAAAGACGTCGTCCGTCGCACGGTCTCCTGGCTCACCGCGACGCCTGAGTCCTCGGTGAGCTTCACGCCGTTGCATCAGCTCGACGGCATTATCACGCCAAACGGATTGTGTTTCGAGCGTCACCACGGCGGTATCGCCGAAATAGATCCGGGCGATTATCGACTGATGCTGCATGGGATGGTCGATAAGCCACTGATCTTTACGCTCGAGGAACTCAAGCGTCTGCCGCGCGTCAACAAGATCTACTTCCTCGAATGCGCAGCCAATTCCGGGATGGAGTGGCGCGGCTCCCAGCTCAACGGCTGTCAATACACCCACGGCATGGTGCATTGTGTGCAATACACCGGCGTGTCGTTGAAAATTCTGCTGGAGCAGGCCGGTCTCAAGCCGAATGCGAAATGGATCATGGCTGAAGGCGGTGACGCCGCCGCAATGAACCGTTCAATCCCCATCGAGAAGGCGCTCGATGATTGCATCGTGGCCTACCGCATGAACGGCGAGATGTTGCGCCCGGAACAGGGCTATCCGGTGCGGCTGGTGGTACCAGGCTGGGAGGGGAATATCTGGATCAAATGGCTGCGGCGGTTGAAGCTCGGCGATCAGCCTTGGTTCACGCGCGAGGAAACGTCGAAATACACGGACTTGCTCGAAAGCGGCAAGGCACGCCAGTTCACCTTTGTAATGGATGCTAAATCGGTGATCACCTCACCATCGCCGCAAGCGCCGGTGAAACAGAAAGGGTTCAACGTCATTTCTGGATTGGCTTGGTCCGGCCGCGGTAAGATCAAGCGCGTGGACGTCTCGTTCGACGGTGGGCGCAACTGGCGCACCGCGCGCATCGACGGCCCGGTTTTCGACAAGGCCTGCGTGCGCTTCTACTATGAGTTTGACTGGAACGGCGAAGAGCTCTTGCTCCAGTCTCGCGCAATCGACGACACCGGTTACGCGCAGCCAAGCAAGGACGCCTTGCGCAAAATCCGCGGGGTCAACTCGATCTACCACAACAACGGCATCCAGACCTGGGCCGTCAAGCCGGACGGGGAGGTCGAGAATGTCGAGGTGGGGTAGTCTCGCGCTTTTCGCCGCGCTGCTGTTTGCTTTTACGGCTTCAGCGCACGCCCAGACGAAGAACGACGCTCCGCGCAATTACGGTATGGGCCGTGTTGCTACCCCAGAGCAGATTGCCGGCTGGGACATCGACATACGTCCAGACGGGCAGGGCGCGCCGGTCGGCCGCGGTTCGGTGAAGGACGGCGAGAAAGTTTATATGGACAAATGCGCGGCGTGCCACGGCGAGTTCGGTGAAAGCGCCGGGCGATGGCCGCAGCTGGCGCAAGGCAAGGGCACGCTTGCCTCGCACGATCCGGTCAAAACAGTCGGCTCCTATTTCCCCTACCTGTCGAGTGTGTTCGATTATATTCGTCGGGCCATGCCGTTTGGCGATGCGGAATCTCTTACCAATGATGAGCTTTACGCTGTCACCGCCTACGTGCTCAATCTGAATGACATCGTCGACGACAAATTCGTGCTGTCGAAGGAGACCTGGGGCAAGGTGAAGATGCCGAACCAGGGCGGTTTTTTCGACGACGACCGCGAGAAAACCGAAAAGGCTTTCTGGAATCCGAAAGCCTGCATGAAGGATTGCCGTGGGCCGGTGAAGATCACCGGCCATGCGCAGGCGATTGACGTAACCCCGGATGAAAAGACGC
Source organism: Pseudolabrys sp. (assembly GCA_035689725.1). Classification (GTDB taxonomy): domain Bacteria; phylum Pseudomonadota; class Alphaproteobacteria; order Rhizobiales; family Xanthobacteraceae; genus Pseudolabrys. The sequence goes on along the minus strand of DASSLE010000232.1, from coordinate 18,226 downwards.
AGAAGCGCGGTGTCGAATAGAGCGACGTGAGTAAAGTCCCCAAAAGCGTCGGCGAATGAGCTGGCCCCGTTTTGCGTTATGGCGCGCTTTCGCTTATGACTGGCGCCTCACTTGGCTCCAAGTCCATATTTTCCATGGCCAAACTCAATCTTTCAATCGCAGTCGGCCCTTACGATCGCACGCGCGCGCTGATCGACGGCACCGTACAGATCGACGGCGTCAAGCCGGCCTGCATGATGCTATCGCCGGAAGAGATTTTCTTCCGCGCCTTCCGGCAGGCTGAATTCGACATCTGTGAATTGTCGCTGTCGAGCTTCACGGTCAAGACCGCGCAAGGCAATTGTCCCTATGTGGGTGTGCCAGCGTTCGTCTCGCGCGCCTTCCGTCATACGTCTATCTATGTGCGCACGGATCGGATCAAAAATCCGGCCGATCTTAAGGGCAAGAAAGTTGGCTTGCCCGAATATCAATTGACCGCAAACGTGTGGGCGCGCGCCATTCTCCAGGACGATCATGGCGTGAAGCCGTCCGACATCCATTGGGTGCGTGGCGGTATCGAGGATGCGGACCGGCCAGAGAAAATCAGCATCAAGCTACCGGCTGACGTGAAGCTGGAAGACGCCCCGAAAGGCAGGTCGATTTCTGCATTGCTCAAGGAAGGCGCGATCGACGGTTTCATCGCGCCGCGTCCGCCGTCTCTGCCGAAAGATACGCCAAATGTCGGTTGGCTATTTTCCGACCCTGTGGCGGCCGCTGAAGACTATTTCAAGCGCACCGGTATTTTTCCGATCATGCACCTGGTTGGCGTCCGGCGTACGCTCGCAGAGAAGCATCCGTGGCTGCCAGGGGCAGTGTTCAAGGCATTTGAGCAGGCAAAGAAAGTTGCGCTGGATCAGTTGAACGATACCTCCGCAACCAAAGTGACGCTGCCATTCGTAGAGGAACGGCTGATGGAAGCCCGTGCGCTGATGGGCGAGGATTTCTGGTCCTATGGTGTCTCGCCCAATCGCAAGACGCTGGAGACATTTCTGCGCCACCATCATTCGCAGGGCCTTTCGTCGCGGATAGTGACGGTGGAAGAGATGTTCCACCCGGGCACGCTCGAGACATTTAAGCTTTAGGTTTTTCAATGGCCACACTTCGGATCATGAGCGGCGGCGCGCCGAAGGAGATCTTTCTGCAATTGACGCCGCAGTTCGAGCGGAAGTCCGGCAACAAGGTTGAATTCGTCTTCGCGGTGATGTCGACGTTGCGCGACAAAATTGCTGCCGGCGAGAAGGCGGATGTGTTGGTCATGCCGACCAATATTTTGGACGGCTATCAAAAGAGCGGCGTGGCGCAGGCGCAGGGTCGCGCCATTCTGGGGCTGGTCAGCATCAACGCCGTGATACGCACAGGCGCACCAAAACCGGATCTTGCGACCCCAGACAAGGTCAAGCAGGCGATCCTCAAGAGCCGAGCCATCACCCACGCAACGCCCGGCGCGACGCCGAGCGGCACGCATATGGGCAATTTGATCGAACAATTCGGCATTGGCGATGCGATGAAAGGCAAGATCATTCATCGGCCGGCTCTCGAAGGCGGCGTGCAGCTGGTCGCAAGCGGGGAGGCCGAGATCGGTTTTTACCCGAAGAGCGAGGTGGTCAATACTGACGGCTTGACTGTTGTCGGGCCGCTACCGTGCGCAATCCAACTCACGACCATTTACGGCGCCGCTGTGACTGCCGCCAGCGCGGCTCCGGATGCGGCCGCGGCATTCATTGCCTTCATGGCTGATCCGGCGCACCGCGCGGCGTGGACACATGCCGGCTTCGATCCACCAAGCTAGGCTTTGGCCGGTCTGAGTTTCAGGTGGATGTTCTTTTCCTGTGTGAAGGCGAGCATCTCCTCGAAGCACTCCTCGCGTCCCAACCCCGACTGCTTGAAGCCGCCGAACGGCGCGCCGAGGAAGTGCTTGCTCACCTCGTTGATCCACACATAGCCCGCTTGGACTGCAAGCGCGGTGCGGTGCGCGGTGTTGAGATCATTGGTCCAGATTGAGGCCGTGAGGCCATATTCGACCACGTTGACGGCCTCCAGCATTCTCGCCTCGTCGCGCCATTTGAACACGCCGAGCACGGGGCCGAAGATTTCCTCGCGCGCGATCCTGTTTTTCTCGTTCACCGCGAACACGGTCGGCTCAATATAGAAGCCATCGCGAAGCGCCGGATCGGACGGTGGTCCGCCACCAGTGATAAGTTCGGCACCCTCGCTTTTGGCGGAGTCGATAAAGCTCATAACCCGATCAAATTGCTGCTTGGAAACGATTGCGCCCATCGTGGTGGCCGGATCGGTTGGTATGCCAGGCTTGTAATATTTGATCTTCTCCTTCACCCGCGCGATCACGGGGTCATAGATTTTTTCATGGATGAAGGCGCGGCTGGTCGAGCCACAGGACTGCCCGCACCAGGTGAAATTCATGCCGCCGATGACTGCCCCCGCAACTTCATCCGGGTCGGCGTCGCCATAGGCGATGAGTGCGTTTTTCCCACCAAGCTCGAGCATGGTGCGTTTGACGGTATCAGACGCAGCTTTCATCACCGCGCGCCCGGTCGGCACGCTGCCGATCAACGCAATCATGGCGACGTCTGGATGGCTTGCGAGTCTTTGTCCGGCCTCGCGTCCGCCGGGGACCACATTGAATGCACCAGCCGGCAGCAGCCCGCCGATCAATTCGGCAAGCCGCAGTGAGGAGAGGGGCGCCTGTTCCGGCGGCTTCACGACCACGGTATTACCGGCAGCGAGCGGGGCGGCAGATTTTCCGGCACAGAACATAAATGGATGATTGAACGGGATGATGCGGCCGACGACTCCTAAAGGCTCGCGCACCGAAAAATTGACGACATCCGGACCCATCGGAATCGACGCGCCCTTCATCTCAGTGACAAAGCCCGCGAAAAATTCCATTTGTGCCGCCGCGACCATGGCGTCGCTGACCATTTCCTTGACCGGATTGCCGCAGTCGGAAGCGTCGATAATCGCGAGCTCGTTGGCGTTCTGACGCAGGATTTCTGCGATTCGCCGCAGAATTTTGGCGCGTTCGAGCGGCAGCACGCGACGCCAATCCTTGAATGCAGCTTTTGCGGACGCTACCGCGGCGTCTATATCACCGGCGCCAGACTCCGCGACTTTACCGAGCGACTGGCCGGTGCCGGGGTTGATCGTATCCACATACCGGCCTGCCTTCGGCTCGTGCCACGCACCTCCGTAATATGCGCCGCGATTTTTAGGCAGCACCACGGCCTGTGCGGATGCAGATTGAAAAGATACTGCAGTGGTCATGCTACTCACCTTTACGTAACTTGGCGTGTTCTGTTCATTTGCGTGGCGGAATTTGAATCAATTCAGCAATCTGTTCCTTGCTCAGCGGAGCTGGAATGAATTTTAGGTTCACTGCCTCCGGGATCAAAGTGTCGAGGCCGTGAATTTGGTCCGGATTGACTAGGGTCTTCGGAAAGAATTCATCCCGCACACGTTCGGCCATGGCCTCCGGCACGCGCGCGAATTCGCCATAGTCTTTGATAACTTGCGGACTGTCCGAATACATATAATCGATGGATTCGCGATAGGCGCGCATGAAGCGTTCGAGCACGTCCTTTCGGTCTTTCAGAACCTTGGCGTTGGCGACAAGCACGCGGATCGTCTGGCCGCGCACGAGAGCGGCATCGGTAGCTTTGGCGACGATGTGAATCTTGTTCTCCTCGATTTCCTTAAGACCGAACGGCGGCGAGGCCCAGCCGACATCGACTTGGTCGGTCATTACGGCGGTCAGTGTCGAGCTAGGAGACCCGGTGGTTTGGATTTTGGCGCCGGTGAGTTTGTACTCGTCAATGAAGGCGCGCACGATGCTGTGAGTCGATGAGCCACTGCTCGAATACGCTATCGTGTACCCGTTGGTATCCTTCAGCGTCTTAATGGCGGGGTTTTTGGCATACCAATAGTCGGCGGCGCCGGTTGCCTGTGCACCGACGATGCGTACCGGCGCTCCTTTTGAATAAGCCGCCATTGCGCCGAGCGTGCCGACCGCAAGTCCGAGATCGACGCCGCCGGCGATCACCGGCTGCAGTGTTTCGCCACTGCCAGAGGTGTAGACCATTTCGAGTTCAAGACCGTGTTTCTTAAAGATGCCAGCCTTTTCGCCGCGATGGGTGATCGCGGTATCCCAGTTTCCCCTCTGGCCAATGGTCATCTTCACGAGATCGTCCGCAATGGCCGAGCCGGTAACAGTACTGACGGCAATCGCCGCCGATCCGAACAGCGCCAGAAAAATTTTCATGGTGCATCGCCCCTTTGCTGAACGCCCTAATTTCTCTTGATGCTGTGCAAACCGCCAAGCCGTCCAACCAGCGCGTTTGCGCCGACCGCAAGGACGAACAGCACGATCAACATGGCGTACATGCGCGGCATGTCGAATATGCTGTACGCCTGGATGATCAAAAAACCGATGCCCTTGTTTGACAATTTTGTTTCGGCGAGCAGCGTGCCAATCAGCGCGACGCCGAGGCCGAGCCGAATGCCGTTGATGATCGGATGGCGCATTGCCGGCAGATAGATTTTTAACACCGTCTGCGCCGTCGAAGCGCGGAAGCTTTTCCCGACCCGGATCAGCACCTTGTCGATCTGCCGCATACCGGCGGCAACCGAGAGCGCGACCGGGAAAAAGCAGGACAGCGTGCCGAGCGCAATCTTGGATTCGGGGCCAACGCCGAACCACATGATCATGACCGGAAAGAAAATAATCTTGGGCGTGGGGCCAAGGTAATACAGATAGTTTTCGAACGCCTTCGAGAGGAACCTGTTGGCGCCGAGAAGAATGCCAACCGCCAGGCCCGACAGTCCACCAATCGCGAGGGCAGCTGCGATTTCAGCAACTGTGACGCCAAGATTGTAATAATAACTTGGTTGCGTCAGCAGCTCGATCAGGGCGTGGCCGATCGCCATCAGGGACGGAACCACATCGCGATAAAGCCAGCCAGAGTGAGCGAGGAATTCCCATGTCGCCAACACACTCAAGATAATGGCAACGCGCAGCAGCGTCACCGGACTCACCAATAGCGCGGCGACCGCCGCCTGCCTCAATCGACCGGTCTCAGCCTTCGAATTCTTGCGTGTCGTCAAATGTCATCCGATGTTAAAGCGTCAGGAAAATCAGGGCATTTCGCTAAGCGCCGCTCACCGCAGTATCACCCAATATCAGCCCGTTTCAAACAATTCGGTAGCAAAATGGTAGCAACGAAAAGGGGGCCCTCGGCAGGCCCCCGATACGCTGATTGTGGTCCTGAAAAATTCAGGATTTTTTTGCGGCCCGCAACGCGGCGTCTAGCTTGGCGGTGGCGTCGGCCTGCATGTTCGGCATCAAGTGCGAGTAAATATCCATCGTGACCATGATGGAGTGATGGCCGAGCCGCTCCTGCACGATTTTCGGATGCACGTTTTCAGCTAACAAGTGCGAGGCGTGACTGTGCCGCAGACCATGCAGGCGAAGCTTGCTGCCCTGCGCTTGCATAAACCGCCCCACAAGATCGGTAAGGGTTTTCGGCTTCGGTGAGGTGCCATCGGTCTTGGTGACGATGTGCGTATCGCCATTGGGGCGAATGCCGAGCCGCAATAATTCCTGCGCTTGCTGTGCTCGCCAAGCCTTCAGTTCCTCGATCAAGAGAGAAGGCATGGCGACGGTGCGGCACTTGGAGCCTTTGGTCTCTTTTTCCCGGCAGCCTTTTTTGGTTTGCTCGACCGAGCGGCTTATCTCAATTTGCCCAGTTTTGAATTGCACGTTACGCCAGCGCAGAGCGGCAATTTCGCCGCGCCGAATGCCGCACATAGCGCCGAGCAGCATCGGAATAAACCAGCGAGTGCCACGCGCAGCCTCAAGCATTTCCACCGTGTCTGCCGCGTCCATCACCGCGACCGGCTTGCGCTCGATTTTAGGCCGCGAATTTTTCTCCAGCATGTCGCATGGATTTTTGATTAGCAGATTCCACTTGACCGCTTGCGCCAGCGCTCCCCGTAAAACGCGGTGCGCGGACTTAGACCGCGCTAATTCCTCATAGCGTTGGTGGCTGTGCGGCGCGACATTCGGCTTGATATGCTCTAGCCATTTTTCGAGGTATTTCTTAAGCGGCGTTTTCGATGGCTAAATGTATGTGCCCTCGCTTAATTGCGAGATTAACTGTGCGCATTCGGTCTGAGCCTCGCGCTTGCGCTTCGCTTTAAGCCTTTGCCATTTGCGCTTGCGCTCGCAGCGGCTCAGCGAGGATATTTCCGGCTAAGTTTAGAAGCAAGTGGAACAGCCGGAACAGAGGGAACGTGGAACATAAAAACTAACCCTTGTTCCGGAACACACAGGTTAAGTGGAACGGAAAAATGCCTCAAATGCCTGAGGTGTTCCACTCGTTCCACTATGTTCCACTGTTTTTATAGTTTTGGATTCTGGAAAAAATGATGAGAGAAGATGCCAGCGGGAGATAGTGGAATTCAGCGGCGGTGGATTTTTTTATTGCAAAAAATTTTGAGGTGGCAGGGGTGGCGGCAGAGAGAAAAAAATTTAACATCCACTCGCTATTGGCTGGTTGCCCCGTCGCGCACCGGACCCAGTTTAGGAAAACGGGCGCTTTGACTCAGGGAAAGCCGCTGAGAGGCTTGCCGCGCCGGTTGCTAGGCATGAGTCAGCCAGCCAATTCAGCGCAACCAGTGACTCGCCTGCGGGCGGCGCGATCAGGGCAGGACGGGCTTAAAGAAAGTGAGGACGGCGACCAGTAATGCAACCACGCCAATTCCAACGAGAGCGCATACGGTGCATCGGGCGAGCCGCCGCCATGCAGGCTCGGCAAGAACTCCAACTCGGCTGGAATGCCAATGCATAGGACCCCCCGTTCCGCAGTCAGGAAACTGAAATGATTCCATGATTCCAAGCGGCTATGGGGCCGCTATGATTTAGATCAACTGGCGCAAGAAAGATTCGAAATCGCCGAGAAAAAATTTCAAACACCCACAACCTATTACGCGGGGCCCCTGCCGTATGCACTGGACCCAGTTTTCAGATTGGGGCCGCACTGACTCAGAATTGACCGCCGGACCCTAAGCGGTGATGCTCCTTATTCTCGACCTCATTATTGTGGGAATTTGGCTAGTTACCATCAACGACAAATGGGAAAGAGGTTACCGCGAACCGTGGGATTAACCCGCGTTGGCACGCGCAAGAAAGATTCGTCTCAACCATCATCTTCGACTCGATATTGCGCTGTAAAAAAGACATCACCTTTTGCGGGAATCCGCTTTTGCGGTCGCTATTGGGGGTAAAGCGGACATCTCGTCATCGGTCAACGCTTGACGCTCCAGAATGTCTGACCGCGTCGGTGGCGGCGAAGAGGTTCGGCTGGCGCTATCGACCCCAGAACGAAAATGGGAAGTCGAACGGCCGCGTGACGCTTTTGCGTTTCACTTTGGCCCGCGTCGACTTGGGCTGCGCAGCAAGCACCGCCTGCGAATTCATGTCAGGCGCTGGCGCTGGCGCGGAAGTGAGAACCTGTATCGGGTCAGGATGCGGTTGCTCTGGCAGACCGACGTGGTTGCTGGTGACTATCGGAGACGAACCCTTCTCTAGCGTTGCATCCGCAACGAACAACAGTGCAAGCAATGCCAAACCTGCTACTGCAAAAAGGACGAGAACTGGCATTTAGCAACTCCGACTATCCGTCGCAGCCGCAGCCGCTTTACCATGGGTGATTTCTTCAATCCACGCCTTTAGGGAGTGTCCGCTTCTGACCCAAAGCGGACATTGTGGAAGCGTTTTCAGTCAGAGGATTGAGGCCGCTAGGTTAGGCTCTTGTGACTGGATTATCACGCCGGTCAAGTTTCGTGGGTGTCAAAATGGTACCGGTATTCATGTGCCTCCGGATCAGATCCGATTACATTATTGAAGGGAATGCAGGTCTCGACTTTTCAGTGCGGCAATCCGTTCGCGCCGAAAGATTATCAATTCTAGGAGAAGCACATGCGCCATACCCTCGTCGTGATTGCTCTTGCGCTTTTGCTCGCCGGGTGTGCGGGCAGCAGTCGGGTGGACGATCGGGTCGCAGGCGGCGCATTGATTGGTGGTGGCACCGGCGCGCTTATCGGCGGGCTGGCTGGCCACACGGCCGGCGCTGCGCTTGCGGGCGGGCTTATTGGCGCCGCGGCCGGCGCGATAATCGCTGACGCTACGAGGCCGGGCTATTGTTACTATTGGCGACACCATCGTCGCCATTACGTGCGCTGCTAATCCAACTGAGAAATTAGGATTGCTGCCCAATGTCCACTATTGGCCCATAGCGGACATCCCTAGTTGCACCGCACATGTCCGCTCTTGGAGGTAAAGCGGACATAGGCTTGTGCGCTGCAAATGTCCGCTAGTGACCCAAAGCGGACATCGGCTGTCGCTTGCCCCTTTTAGTCTGTTCGTTTGACGCTATACGATACTCTGCCGAACGTTGGGGGAGGTAATGAGACGCCGTGAGTTCATCGCATTGCTTGGCGGTACTATGGCGATATGGCCCTTGGCTGCGCAGGGACAACAGGCTGGGCTCCCGGTGGTTGGGTTTCTCAACCCCCGCTCCAACATCAAAGGCGAGAAGGTCGCCGCGGCCTTTCGCCGAGGCTTGCGAGATTCGGGCTTTCAGGAAGGCCAAAACGTCACGATTGAGTATCGCTGGGCCGAAGAAGAGTACGACCGACTTCCGGCGCTCGCAAAAGACCTCGTTGCGCGAGGGGTCGCGGTGATTGTTGCAGGTGGTGGCGCATGGGTTGCGGCCAAAGCGGCAACTAATTCGATCCCGATTATTTTCACTTCGGGTCTCGATCCGGTCAGCACTGGACTGGTCAAGAGCATCAATCGGCCTGAGGCCAATATTACTGGTGCGACCTTCTATTCAGGCGGTGCGCTCTTCGCGAAACAACTCGAGTTGCTGCGCCAACTGGTGCCAAAGCTTTCTATAGTGGCAATGCTTGTCTATCCAAGCAGCGTTTCAGCCAAATCGCAGGTGCACGATGCCGCAGTTGCGGCACGCCAAAACGGCGTAACGCTTCGTACCGTGAATGTTGATAAAGTCTCTGATCTTGATGCTGCCTTTGCCGCTATTCAGGCCGATGCACTTTTGCTTACGGTCGATCCATTTTTCGACAGTAGGCCTGCAGAGATTGTTGCGGGCTCGACACGCCGGCATATTCCAACAATGTACTACATTCGGGAGTTCGTGGAGGCTGGCGGCCTCATCTGTTACGGTGCAAGCATCCTGGAGACCTATCGTCAGGCCGGAGCTTATGCGGGGCGTGTTCTCGCTGGAGCAAAGCCTGAAGATCTTCCAGTCGTGCTACCGACCAAGTTCGAGCTTGTCATCAACCAAAAGACTGCCAAGGCCCTCAATCTCACGATTCCCGCAACGCTACTTACCACGGCCGACGATGTGATCGAATAGATGTGGACGATGTCCGCTTTTGGCCCATAGCGGACATCCTAAGTTGCACCGCACATGTCTGCTTTCGGGGGTAAAGCGGACATGACCTTGTGCGCGAATGCGCTTTCGCGGTCGCTATTGGGGGTAAAGCGGACATAGGTTGGTGCGCCGCATATGTCCGCTTATGACCCAAAGCAGACGTCGCCTAGTGCACTGCAAATGTCCGCTATTGGGGTAAAGTAGACGTGCCCTTTTAACGGAAATGTCGAAAAACGCAATCGATGTCGCTATTGGGGTAAAGCAGCAGTGTCAGAGTTCGCCTTAAAGGTCGCTTTTGTAATTTTTGTCGCGAAACTTATTGATCCATTTGCGGCCTTGCCTGCACTAGTCGTAGGGTATTTCTGCCGGACTTGGTGGCAAGTCGTCATTTCCGCAGTGGCAGTCGGAATAATCGTCGAAATGGTTCTGGTATTATTTGAACAAACGCCCGGAATTCACCAAGGACGACTCCTGATGGGTGTGTTGGCGGCAGGCGTGTGGTCCAACCTAGCTTTTGCCTTCAAAACTTGGCGCGTTAAGCGTGCTTAGTTGAAACGACCGAGGCGGTCTTTCTTTATTGCTCGCAAACATTGCGCAGCAACCGCGCATGGGGCCCTATTTCAAAAGTTGCCCTCTACCAGGCGATAGATTTGCCCTCCAAGGCGGCATGCAATTTGGCATCATGTCCGTAGATATCTTGGCGGAAATTCGCAACGCCGTCATCGACCCATGCAGTTAGATACGTGATGTGAACGGGTAAGGGTTCACGCAGGTTGACTACAGTGGTCTTCGCCGATGCAACAACGTCATCGATCCGTTCTTTGGTCCATCCCTTAACACCGCCCACACGCAGAACCTGTTCGGCCAGTTCGAGGGGCTTGGATAGTCGAATGCAGCCGTGACTGAAAGCGCGCACGCTGCGTCCGAACAGGATGTGCGCGGGACTGTCGTGCAAATAGACATTGTGGGGATTTGGAAACATGAACTTAACACGACCGAGAGCATTGTTCGTGCCCGGCCGCTGCCGCAATTGGTATGGAAAGCGCTCCACCCCGACGCTCGCCCAATCGACTGATCTGACGTCTATCACCCGATCACCTCGGACCGCTTCAAACCCTTGCGCGGCCAAGCCGGCTGCATTGCTTCGAAGCGTGGGCAATTCCTCCTTGACGGCGATGTCTGGTGGCACGTTCCAATATGGGTTGAACTCAAGAAACCGGATCCGGTCACTGAAAACAGGCGTTCGGTGATAAGGCTTGCCGACGACAACAGCCATCCGCTCTTCCACTTCACCCGCGTTGATGCGGCGCAATTCGAACCCAGCTATGTTTACGATCAGATATTGCTGCCCCAGGTCCTCAGGCATCCAACGCAAACGCTCCATAGCCAAAATAATGCTATTGATGCGTTCCTGTACCGGCACGTTCATCGCTACAATCGTCGTCGATCCGATGACTCCGTCGACATCGAGGCCTTGGCTTGCCTGGAAGCGCTTGACCGCTTCGACCAAAGCATTGTTGTACACTTGGGCCTCGGCTGCGGTGACTTGGGTACTGGCGTCGTCGGTCAGCGAAAGTCTGGCCCGAATGGCAGGCACGCGCGGGTCGATCGTGCCCGGCCGAATAGGGTCTCCCAACGGGACCGCGCTCCAACCGCCCTTGGCGGCAATTGCCTGATGTTTGGCAAGAGCGATGCGAAGTGCCGCGTAGTTGCGACCTGGCGGCTGCCACTCATCAAAAAAGTGATCAATGCTATCGGCACGCTCTAGGCTCTTAAGCGCTGACAACTGGTCGATGGCACGACCTTCGATGAAGAAATTGGGATCGATTTTACTCGGCAGGAAACGACCCACTTTTAGATCCGAGGCATATTCAAGAAATGCTGCCGAAAAATAGAGTTCGATGATCGCGACGCCTCGTTTGTCAGTCAACGGGCCACCCGCACTGAAGGTTCCAAGCTGCTTGCTTGGATAGTCATTCGGGTCGAGGCCATCGGCCTCGGCATTCTTTAGTCGCGAAATGAACTCGCTGGCGCGGCTGCTCCCCAGCCAAAGCAGTTCGCCCCCGTAAGTTTGGTAGTAGGCCTGCAATGCCTCGTGTCGCTGCCTTATTGGAAGCGGCAGGCTTGGCTCGTTCGCCAAGAGATCGAGGAGATTGATTCGGATGACGGCGAGTTCCCGCGGGGAACTGACAATCTGTGCCGGCACACTTGAAACCTGTAAGGCCAGCGAGACACAAAGCGCAGCTGCCGAGCAAATGCATCTCATCGCTCTTCGTAACGGCGCAGCTTGCGGCGGTTTTGCAATGAAACCCCTTCGAACCCGATCACTGCATAGGAGGCGCATACAGCAACCCTCCTTGTGTCCACAGCGCATTGATTCCACGACTTAGATTGAGCGGCGTGTTTTCACCCAAGTTGCGCTCAAATATCTCGCCGTAGTTACCGACACCCCCGATCACCTTGACGAGCCAATCATCTGCCAATCCAAGTGACTTGGTTGCCGGTGCGCCAAGAGCGATCGCCTGCTGACGCTGGCCCGCCGCGATCGATTTCATGTTTAAACCAAGCTCTTCTGCATTAATTAGAGCGAACAGGGCCCAGCGTACCAAGCCCGTCCATTTGGGATCGTCTTCGCGCGTCACGGGCCCTAAAGGCTCCTTGGAAATCACATCACGCAGAATGACGTGATTTTGGGGCGTCGGAAGCAGTGACCGTTCTGCGGCCAACGCGGAGCGGTCACCGGTAAACACATCGCACTTCTCAAGCGCATAAGCCGCGCGCGCGTCTGCCCATTTACTAAACCGCAGGAAGGACACTTTAAGATTTTTACTTTGAAAAAATTCGGCCGCGTTCTGTTCGGATGTGGTGCCGCTGGCCACGCAGATTCTGGCGCCATCAAGTTGAAGAGCGCTGGACGCCCCAAACAAAGTTGGAACAAGAAATCCTTGTCCATCAGAATAGCTAACCCCCGCGAATTCGATCCCGAGCTCCAGGTCGCGTGACATGGTCCAAGTACTATTGCGCGATAGAAGGTCGATGCGGCGATCCGTCAGTGCATCGAACCGAACGGTCGCCGACAGCGGCACGTATTCGACTTTTTCGGTGTCGCCAAGCACCGCAGCGGCGACAGCTTTGCAAAAATCAACGTCAAATCCGCGCCAAACGCCCGATCCGTCCTTCTCCGAAAAACCCGGAAGACCTTCGCTGACGCCGCAGATCAACTTGTCTCTAGAGCGGACGTCGTCGAGTGTTCCCGCAGCTGCGCTTTGCATTACGACGAAACCTATGAAAAAAACTACAGTCGCATAAGCGGAAGGAAAGCGACTCGAAATTGACGAAAGGAGATCAAAGCTGCCCCTCAACGCGCACTGTAGTTTGCACATCTCAACATCCGTGGGCTGGTCGAAGGTAGGATAACCCTCAGCGAGTACAATGGCATAGCAAAGTCGTCAATCGGAAGACTGCCGGGGTGGAAAAATATGATTGGCCGGTTTCGACCGGTCGAGCGGGATACTCAACTCCATGAGGGAATTATACTGCCACGTCCATGAATGAAGTTTGGTACAGCAAGGAGTGGGACAACGCCCCCATGCATCATTCTGTTTTCTTCAGGAAGGATGGTTATGCGATTCATGGCAGCTATGAGGTGAAGTCGGCAAACCTGCCTCGCATGGCTGCGTGCGTATCTCGCCCGAAAATGCCGCAACCCTGTGTGCGCTGGTGAAGAAGGTTGGTTAAACAACACCGAGGTCGTAGCTGACCGGCGTTACTCCGGGCGGCGAGTATAAGGTCGCGAGGACGGCAGAACCGCGTGACGGTGCCGGCTGGTACGAGTCTGACAATTATTATGTCCAGCCCATGTGGGGCGGTGGCTATTATCGGCGCTCGTTTGGTGGTCCCTATTACAATGGGTCTCGGGGATACTACCGGCCGCCACCACGCGGATATTGAAGGTTAGCCATGCCGCATGTCGTGTTGTGAAAAGTTACTTCACATCTCGCATGCCACGGAACCAGCGACCCAAGGCTGATCTGCTCATCGCACGTCCGATGGCTCGCGCATCTGGGCACTGGTTGGACTTGCGGGTGCATTGAGTACGGTGGCACATGCCGGCGGCAAGTCCTTGAGCTTCAAACCTTTCGCCGACCCGGAATTGTCTGGAATCTTCAAGCGCAGAATCCAGTCGGCAAACCAATGAGTGAGTGTCTTATCGCAGCCATCGCCGGACGGCACGGCTGGTTGCGCGCGACAATCCGGCGAGTCTGCCGGACACTTCAGACGCACATGGATATGGTCGGCGTGGCCATACCAAGGCCGCACCTTCGACATCCAGGATTTGTCAGCCTCACCCTCTACCCGGCAGAGTTCTTTTTTTATCGCAGCATTGACAAGGACCCGCTCGACGTCGGGCTGCACTGCTGCCGTTCGAATAAAGGCGATATCGGCAGAACTCCATTTTTCTCGATTGATTTGTTTCCCGTCCGCGGCGACCAGATCGCTGGCTGAAATATTATCGCGCTCTTCGTTGCTCAATACGCGATCCGGCATCGGCATGAACCAGATGTCGACGTCGAGCCCGATCTGATGACTTTTATGTCCGAACGGAAGCGGGCCGCCGCGCGGCTGCGCCATGTCGCCGACCAAAATTCCGTGCCAGCCGGTGACTTTGGCTGCAAGTGGTGCGAACCGTTCCAAAAAATTCACGAGTTCGGGATGACCCCAGTTGCGATTACGAGAGACCCGCATCACCTGCCAGGTTGACCCAGTGGCCGGCAATTCAACGCCTCCTTGAAGACAACCGCTCGGGTAGTAGCCGATTGCCATGGCCTTGCCGAGGGTTGGCAGTTTCTTTTCAGAGAACAGAGCGCTTGCATTCAAATTCTGCTGTTTCTTCTCTTCTGCGTTTTTGAAAGGATTGCTTGGAGGCAATGGTACGTGAACGGAAATGACCGATTTGGCCGCGGCACTGCAGATCAATGCCAGCGTTAAAGATGTTGCGACTGCCAGGCTTCTATACATGCCTTCGGTGCTCGAAGCAGACCGCCCCGATTATGGACGACTCTCTGACAGCCGACAAACTGTCTGACGTTAAGACAAAGTGTTTTTGATGGTCCGATGCGGTAATTGAATGATGATGTCCGCTTTTGGCCCAAAGCGGACATGAGCTAGTGCACTGCAAATGGCCGCTTTCGGGGGAAAAACGGACATGCGGTTTTGCACTGCAAATGTCCGCTAATGACCCAAAGCGGACATCAAGGCCCGCGAACTGCTAGCGAGTTTATTGCCGCCATATTTTCATTTTTGCGAACTGATGTTACTTTGACAGCTAACGCACGGGGCGACTGCGTGCATGGTTCCGGTAGCAGTAATTGCGTGAATTGGCGGCAGCGACTTTCGCCGGGGTCTGTCGAGGCGTATGCCTTCGCAACAATTCTCGTTGGTATAGGCAGTCTCCTACGCTGGGGGCTTGGCTTCCTTGGCGATGACATTTTTGTCTTTGCGGCCTACCACCCCGCGGTTCTTTTTGCGACCTACCTTGGTGGGGCTGGAGTTGGCTTTTTCGCCGCCGTGCTCAGTTGCATAATTGGTTGGTGGGCGTTCTTACCCCCACATTTTACATTCTTCCCGATCTCGCCCGCGCAAGAAGCGAAGCTGGCGGGCTTTCTGTTTGCCTGTGCGCTAATTATTCAGGGAGGGGGCCACACCCGCAAGCTTATGAAGCGTCTCGAAGACGAAGAGAAGTTTCGTAAGCTGGCCGTCGAAGAGCTTGGACACCGATTAAGAAACAAACTGGCCACGATCCAGTCCATCATCAGTTTTCAGTTGCGCGAGGAACCGCAGGTCAGGGACGCTATCTTGCCGCGTCTGAGTGCACTTTCAGCAACCGACGATCTAATTCTGGCGGCGCAGGGATAAGGGGCTCGCCTTCGAGACATCCTCTCCACCGAATTTGCGCCTTATGATGTGTCCCGAATATCGATGGTCGGTCCAGATTGTCTGCTGACACCGAAGCTGGCCTTGACGATGGCGCTGTCGCTTTCCGACGCCCGATTAAACCTCGAATGGTGTGAAAGTGGCGGGCCACCTGTGGCTCCTCCGAACCACCGTGGCTTCGGAACGCGATTAATTTTACGGGCGCTTGAGCAGTTTGGTGGAAAGGTTGAGGCGACTTTTGCATCGACCGGGTTGGTCTGCAAACTCGACGTCCCGCTTCCGACACCCGCGCCAAGTACGAGCGGCCCAAAATAATTGTAGCCGATTGAACTGCGGTTATTGTCTCAATGTCGCTTATTGGCACAAAGCGGACAATCCGACCGCGCCCAGCGGACGTCGGACTGAGATTGCCAGCCTTCTGCGCTCAGCGTTGAGCGGGCTGACGGGCGGGGCAACGAAGCGGGGTACATTGCCGAGGCGTTCGCAGTGCGGAAAATCGCGTTCGACAGCCTTTGTGCCGACGGCAGTATTGTTCGATGGTGCTTTGCTGATCCTGCTATAGCCGCCGCGTTCGCCCAAGAATTTTCGGCACACCCCGGTCGCCAATGGCCGGGGTTTTTTGGCCTCATTCGGCCAGCTTTAGTCGCCACACAAAGCCGATCTCATTCAGTCGCCGTTTGTGTTCCTTGCTCATGATGTTTTTCTTCCTGCGTTGAGTATTAACCCAATATCCGAGCTTAAGGTCGCCTTCGATATGCAATGCGGGTACCTGGCAGTGACCCTCGCGCAATTTGAATGTCTTTAATGCTGCAAATCCTCTCTCCCATAACCAATCGCGTCGGCTCCATATAAAACCGAGTTGATTGAGCTTAGCTTTGCGCTTCGGGGCGAGAACGTCTTTGCTGTAGCGTTGTACTTCCACCCATTGGCCTAACTTATAATTCCCTTCGAGATCGAAACGAGGCACGCGGCAATGTCCCTCGCGTCTTTTGAATTTTTTGAGCGCAGAAAATTCCCTTTGCCACGCCTGTTCGGAATGTAGCTGCGCCTTTTTCGAGATCATTATGCTGGTACCAAGTGGCGAGGCACGCCCGCAGACCTAATCGTCCTCGTCGTCGTCAGTTGTGGGGTGGTGAACGAGATATTTGGTGCCGCAACTGTGGCAGACGAAAACATCGTACCCGAGCGATGGATCGCCAGGCTCAAACATCAACCGGGCAAGGTTTCGGCGGCGGTAACTGAGCGGCCATAGTGGTGCTCGAATACAGCCGCTGCTCGTTTCGGGTCTACTAAGGGAAACCCCTGAGATGCCCATGTTATGCGGCGCTTATGTCGCATTGAGCCTGCTTATCGCGTTCTTTAATTTTAGCTCGAAGGACAAAGGCGCTGCCATCACCCCAATAGCCCTTGTTCTCGCGTAGAGGCCGCCTCAAATGGGGCGGCCTCTTTTGTAGAATGTTTCTTTCGGTCAGACGATCATGCACGCCGTACCGTTTGCGTGCATATGTGCCCTGACGGCAACAACTCACGAGAATTCCGTAACCGCAACGGATTTGCGTCTAACCCAGCGTTCGCAAATTATTGTAGAAATAGCGACCCCGACCTCAGGGGCTTTGTGGGGACGGGGCTTGAGATCGGGGCCGCGCTCTAGCGGGGACTGAGAGCGGCCCCGAATTTACCCCCACTCCAATCATCACGATCATCAACATTTCGCGATTGCGCGTGCGGCATCACGCCGCCACCGGGTAGCGCGTCCCTAGTTCGGGGCACACGATGCCCTCGCCATCGCGCTTGAGCACAGAGTTCCGGGCCAAATTGGACTGACTTGTGGTCTGTTTTGCACAGACAACTGGCCCAATCAGATTGAGGATGCGCTTGGTCCCAGTGTTTCCAAAGCCAAGGAGTGGGCACTATGCAAATCACTCGCGAGTGTCGGATACGTGCAGCAATTCTTACTGGAATTGCGAAGGAAGCGCCGGAATAAGAAGATCAGTTGCTCTACGTTGCCATAAAATGGCTGACGCTGGCCGCTTTAAGGGAGCAACTCAACGCTGAAAAAGACCGGCGACGGTCTTTTTGACCTCAACACTCCCGTGGCAGTGGCCGTGCGTCGAACGCCCCGGCACAACCCCGCCATACGAAGAAGCGCAGGCGCTTTACCGCGCACTGGCGGCGGCGGTGGCAGGCGAAGGCGTGTCAGGGTGCGTGATGAAAAAGGGCTGCGCAGCCCTTATTCAGTTGCAATTCGCGCCACAAAATGTAGTGCTGGTCCCACCACTGCTTGCGAGGCAGGGCAAAGCTCAGCGACGGCTGTACAAGTGCATTTGTTCTCGCATGGCCGGTCGCGGCGCGTGTGCAGCAGCCGCAGCGGATACGGCGCATCGGCGGTTTCGTCAATCTGGCGAGCAATAAGGCGTAACGCACGACAACTGAGCTTGTTCAAGTTGCGTTCATGTACATGGTTCTAATGTGAGGCGTTGAAGTTAGGGAGGTTTGGTATGAGTGAGAAAATCAAATCGGAAGCGATCTCGCGTCGAAGGGCGCTTTCCCTTCTGGGACTGGCGGCCGCGTCCGGCCTCGCAGTGCCCCCCACGGTGCTAATGGTGTCAGATGCTGAGGCCCAGTATACCGCGCCCGCCCCCGCGCCGGCCGGTGAGAAGACCGGCACGGAGGGCGGGGAGCGACGTCACAAGCGGCGCAAACATCGCGAGGAGCGACGTCACAAGCGGCGCAAACATCGCGAGGAGCGATATGAGGAGCGGCGCAAAGGCAGCGAGGAGAAG
>DASSLE010000231.1:0-18703 GCA_035689725.1 Pseudolabrys sp. | reverse complement strand
TCGATTCTCGAAATCGGCGACGGCGTGTTCGAGGTGAAGTCCACGAACGGCGATACGTTCCTGGGCGGTGAAGACTTCGACATGCGTCTGGTCAACTATCTCGCCGACGAATTCCAGAAAGAGCAAGGCATCGATCTGCGTCGCGACAAGCTCGCGTTGCAGCGGCTCAAGGAGTCGGCCGAGAAGGCGAAGATCGAACTGTCTTCGACGACGCAGACCGAGATCAATCTGCCGTTCATCACGGCGGATGCGTCCGGTCCGAAACACCTGACCATGAAACTCACCCGCGCCAAGTTCGAGGCGCTGGTCGACGATCTCGTCCAGAAGACGATTCAACCCTGCAAGCAAGCAATCAAGGACGCTGGCATCTCGGCCGCGCAGATCAACGAGGTCGTCCTGGTCGGTGGCATGACGCGCATGCCGAAAGTGCAGGAAGTCGTGAAGCAGCTGTTCGGCAAGGAGCCGCACAAGGGCGTCAATCCGGATGAAGTGGTTGCCGTCGGCGCCGCCATCCAGGCCGGCGTGCTGCAAGGCGACGTCAAGGACGTGTTGTTGCTCGACGTGACTCCGCTGTCGCTCGGCATCGAGACGCTGGGCGGCGTGTTCACCCGCATCATCGATCGTAACACCACGATCCCGACCAAGAAGTCGCAGGTCTTCTCGACCGCCGAGGACAATCAGAACGCGGTCACGATCCGCGTATTCCAGGGCGAGCGCGAGATGGCAGCTGACAACAAGATGCTCGGCCAGTTTGATCTGGTCGGCATTCCGCCTGCGCCACGCGGCGTGCCGCAGATCGAGGTCACCTTCGACATCGACGCCAATGGCATCGTCAACGTGCAGGCCAAGGACAAGGCGACCGGCAAGGAACAGCAGATTCGCATTCAGGCCTCGGGCGGCTTGTCCGAAGCCGACATCGAAAAGATGGTCAAGGACGCGGAATCGCACGCCGAAGAGGACAAAAAGCGCAAAGCCGCAGTCGAGGCCAAGAACCATGCAGAGGCGCTGGTGCACTCGACCGAGAAGGCGCTGTCAGAGCATGGCTCGAAGGTGGGCGATGCCGAGCGCACCGCGATCGAGAACGCCATCGCCGATCTGAAAGAAGCGCTCAAGGGCGACGACTCCTCGGCCATCCAGGCCAAGACCAACGCGCTCGCGCAGGCCTCGATGAAACTGGGTGAGGCCATGTACAAGCAGCAGCAGGAAGCGCAAGGCACTCCCGGTGCTGGCGGTGACGGCGCTGCTTCGGGTGAGAAGAAGGAAGATGTGGTCGACGCGGAGTTTACCGAGGTCGACGACGACAAAAAGAAATCCGCCTGATTGCAGGGCGCGAGTCATGCGCAGGTCATCCGCGAGCGATCTCACCCCCGGACACACGTCCGGGGGTGCATCTTTGCGGGGACCAGGGGTGGCCGAATCAAGTACGGCTGTCTGGGCGAGGAAGATTTAGGGCGGAACCCGAATGTCCAAGCGCGACTACTACGAAGTCCTTGGGGTGGCCCGTAGCTGCAGCGAGGTCGAACTCAAGGCAGCGTTCCGCAAGCTCGCCATGCAGCATCACCCTGATCGCAATCCGGGCGATAAAGATTGCGAGCATCGCTTCAAGGAAATCAACGAGGCCTATGACGTGCTCAAGGACGGCGACAAACGCGCCGCCTATGATCGCTTCGGCCATGCTGCTTTCGAGCACGGCGGCATGGGCGGAGCTGCGCATGGCTTCGGTGCGGATTTCGGATCAACATTTGCCGATATCTTCGAAGGGATATTCGGAATGGGCTCCACTCGCGGGCGTGGCTCCGGCCGCGAGCGCGGTTCCGATCTGCGGTACAATATGGAAATCAGCCTCGACGAGGCTTTTACCGGCAAAATCGCACAGATTCGCATTCCAACCTCGGTAACCTGTGAAGCTTGCTCGGGGAGCGGCGCGAAGGCCGGGACCAAGCCTAAATCGTGCGCAACTTGCGGCGGCGCAGGCAAGATCCGCCATGCGCAGGGCTTCTTCACACTCGAGCGCACCTGCCCGACCTGTCATGGCCGCGGCCAGGTGATCGATGACCCTTGCAAAGTATGCGGCGGCGGCGGACGCGTGACGCGCGAGCGCACGCTTTCGGTCAATATTCCGACCGGCGTCGAGGATGGCACCCGCATTCGGCTGGCGGGCGAAGGCGAGGCGGGCTTGCGGGGTGGCCCGGCTGGCGACCTTTATATTTTTTTGGAAGTGGCGCCGCACGAATTCTTTCAGCGCGACGGTGCCGACCTGCATTGTCGGGTGCCGATCTCCATGATCAGCGCGGCCCTGGGCGGAGAATTTGAAGTACCAGCGATTGACGGCAGCAAGGTGTGGGTCAAGGTCCCGGGGGGGACGCAGACCGGGCGCCGTTTCCGGCTAGCAGGCAAAGGTATGCCGGTGCTGCGTTCAAAACAAACTGGCGATATGTACGTTCAAGTTGCGGTGGAAACGCCGCAAAACCTGACCAAACGCCAGCGTGAGCTGCTGGCTGAGTTCGAAAAGCTTTCGTCTGAAGAAACCCAGCCGGAATCGGCTGGTTTCTTCAGTCGAGTCAAAGAGTTTCTTGACGGTCTTGGAAGCCGTGGTAGCCAATCGGGTTGACCCATCTTGACCCCCTGCCTTGCTCCCTATACCCGTAAATGTTGCGGCGAGGCCCGCCGCCTGTACGCGTGACCCCGCATCAATGACTTCACATTCTTACGCCCGCGTCGAAAAAAAGAGTCTGCGTCTCGACGACGAGGTGCAATTCATCCGCTCGTGGATCGAGAAGCCGCTATCGACCGGCGCGGTGATGCCGTCGAGCCGAGTGCTCGCGCGCGCCATGGCACGCTATGTCGATCCGCAAGCGGATGGCCCGGTGATCGAACTCGGTCCGGGCACCGGCCCGGTAACCGAAGCGCTCGTCAAGCAGGGCATCGATCCGGCGCGGCTGATCCTGGTTGAATTCAATCCTGATTTCTGTCGGCTATTACGCGCGCGCTATCCAGCGGCGACCGTAGTGCAGGGCGACGCCTACCGGCTGCGGCGCTTGCTGGAATCTTATGTAAGCGAACCGGCCGCCGCGATCGTGTCGGGTCTTCCGTTAGTGACCAAACCACTGCGCACACGACTGCGTCTGATTTCAGATGCGATGACCCTACTGGCGACGGGCGCGCCGTTCGTGCAATTCACCTACGCGATGCTCCCGCCAATTCCGAAAGAACTATCCGGAGTGCGCGCGGAAGCTTCCGAGCTGATCTGGATGAACCTGCCGCCAGCTCGCGTGTGGGTCTATCGCGGCCGCTAATGGTGTGGTGTCATCGCCCGCGAAAGCGGAATCGTTGATGCCGATCCCCAAAATTCTCGTTCTGCCCGGATCGACGCGCGCCGGCTCGCATAACGTCAAGCTGGCAGCATTGGCGGCGAAAGAACTGACGCTGCTCGACGTCGACGTCACTCGCATTTCGCTCGCCGACTACCCGCTGCCGATCTATGAGGCCGATCTCGACGCGCGCGCCGGCCAGCCCGCCAATGCACTTAAGCTCAAACAGATGATCATGGCGCACCACGGGGTTTTCATCGCCAGTCCCGAATATAGCGCATCGGTAACGCCTATTCTCAAGAACGCTATCGATTGGGTATCGCGCGTGCACGAGCGCGGGGATCCGACCTATGCCGCCTTCAAGAGGCGCGTGTTCGCAATCGCTTCGGCCTCGCCTGGGCGCGCCGGTGGCCTGCGCTCGCTGGTGGCGTTGCGCCAGATTCTCGAACTTGGCTGCGGTGCGCTGGTGATACCCGAACAGGTAGCGATCCAGCGTGCGGACAGCGCTTTTGACGAAATGGATAATATTGCCGATACCGGCTTGGCCAACCTGTTTCGCGCGCAGCTCGAACGGTTGGTGGAAATGTCGCAGCTGATGGCACGAGGAGGATGACGTGGCATTGTCCGCGCGCGAACGCTTGATCGTGGCTCTCGACGTGCCGTCAGTGACAGCGGCCGAGGCCATGGTGGCGCGGCTCGGCGAATCGGTATGGTTCTACAAGATCGGCTATCAGCTCGCCTTCGCCGGTGGCCTGCCGTTCGCGGCCGGGTTGATCGCGACCGGCAAGCAGGTCTTTCTCGATCTCAAGCTGCACGACATCGGCAACACGGTTGCCAAGGGCGTCGAGAGCGTCGCGCAGTTGGGCGCGACCTTCCTCACCGTGCATGCGTACCCGCAAACCATGAAGGCCGCGGTTGAGGGCAAGCGCGGATCGAAGCTGCGTATTCTCGCGGTCACTGTGCTCACCTCTTATGACGACGCCGATCTTGCTGCCGCGGGCTACGAAATGAACGTGAAAGAGCTCGCCGCAGCGCGCGCGGCGCAGGCGCGCGACACCGGCGTAGACGGGCTTGTCTGTTCCGCGGAGGAGGCGGTGACCCTGCGCGACATCGCGGGTCCGGGCATGGTGCTGGTGACGCCCGGAATCCGGCCGGCGGGCAGTGCGCAAGGCGACCAAAAGCGCATCATGTCCCCTGCGCGTGCGATCGACGCCGGCGCCGACTATCTTGTGGTTGGCCGTCCGATTGTGGAAGCGCGCGATCCCAAAGCCGCGGCAGATGCGATCGTTTCCGAAATCGAACAGGTCAGCGCGTAAAGCTGCTCAAGGAGAACGCCGAATGGCAAGAGGGTACTGGATTGCCAATGTCGACGTGCGCAATGCGGATGGCTACAAAGAATATGTCGCCGCGTTGCCCGATATTTTGCGCAAATTTAATGGCCGCTACGTCACGCGCGGTGGCAAGACCGAAGTTGTGGAGGGAAAGAACCGCAGCCGCATCGTGTGCTTGAATTCCCCCGTTATGAGGCGGCAATGCCCTGCTATCGCTACGGCAGGCCAATGTCGATTCCGACCCGATCGTGATCGAAGGCTACGACGTGCCGCAGCCCTGAGAACAAGCATGATCTTGTCCGAAACCCGGCGCCCACTTTTCGGGGGCATGCTCTAGTCGCCTTTTGAAGCCCGTCACGCTATACCCACGCCCACGTTCCGGGAGTTGGACCCATGGCCGAGATGCGGCTCGTGGTCGCCGGCGCTGGCGGGCGGATGGGCCGCACGCTGGTCAAGGCGATCGCCGACAGCAAGGAATTTGTGCTTGCAGGCGCATTGGAGGATGCGCGTTCGCCATTGATCGGCTGGGATTCCGGTACGCTCGCTGGACTACCCGAGAACGGCATCAAGCTGGCCGGTGATGCCGGTCCACTTTTGGCGAAGGCCGATGGCATCATTGATTTCACTGCACCGGTGGCCTCCGTCGCTTTTGCTGCGCTCGCGGCCAAGGCCGCCAAGGTGCACATTATCGGTACCACCGGCTTAAGTGCGGCCGATGACGCAAAGGTCAAGGACGCCGCAAAAAGTGCGGTGATCGTCAAGTCGGGCAATATGAGCCTCGGCGTCAATCTGCTGGCGGCGCTCACGAAACGGGTGGCCAAGACGCTCAACAATTCCTTCGACATCGAAATCCTGGAGATGCATCACAACCAAAAAGTGGACGCGCCTTCAGGTACCGCCTTGCTGCTTGGTCGGGCGGCTGCGGAAGGCCGCGGAATCGAACTCGAGAAACATTCGGTCAGGAGTCGTGATGGCCACACCGGCACGCGCAAGGCGGGCGACATCGGCTTTGCGACTCTGCGGGGCGGCACTGTTGTTGGCGAACACAGTGTCATTTTCGCCGGCGCGGCCGAGCGCCTGGAGCTGACGCACAAGGCCGAGGACCGCATGATCTTCGCGTGCGGCGCACTTCATGCTGCTACTTGGGCGCGCAACCATAAGCCGGGTCTTTATTCCATGATGGATGTCCTGGGATTGAAGGACTTTTGAGGAAAACAATGACCGACCGCCTTCTTGTGCTCGTGCGTCATGGCCAGAGTGATTGGAACCTGAAGAATCTGTTCACTGGTTGGCGCGACGTCGATTTGACTGAAAAAGGCGTCGCGGAAGCACGCGAGGCCGGCCGCAAGCTGAAAGCCCAAGGGATCAAGTTCGACATTGCCTTTACGTCCGCGCTCAAACGCGCGCAGCGCACACTCGATCTGATGCTCGCCGAATTGGGTCAGACCTCGATTCCCGTGTTCAAGGATCAGGCCCTCAACGAACGCGACTATGGTGAGCTTGTGGGGCTCAACAAGGACGACGCGCGCAAGAAATGGGGCGAAGAGCAAGTGCACATCTGGCGCCGCTCATATGACGTAGCGCCGCCCGGCGGTGAGAGCCTGAAGGATACGCTCGCACGCGCCTTGCCATACTATGTAATGGAAATCTTGCCTCGGGTTATGCGCGGCGAACACGTGCTGGTATCGGCGCACGGCAACTCATTGCGAGCGCTGGTGATGGTGCTTGACAAGCACACGCCGGAAAGCATCACCAAACTTAATTTGGACACCGGCGTTCCGATGATCTATCGGCTCAATGCCGACTCGACCGTAGCCTCAAAGCTTGACCTGGCGGCTTAGGCGGCCGCGGCCATCCCGGCTTCCCAGCCAAGCATCGCCCGTTTGCGGGTGATGCCCCAGTGATAGCCCGTGATGTCGCCGTCCTTTCCGATGACACGGTGACACGGCACCACGAAACAGATCGGGTTCTTGCCAACAGCAGCGCCAACGGCGCGTGCGGCCTTTGGCGCGCCGGCGCGCGCTGCGAGATCAGAATAAGTGGTGAGCTTACCCATCGGAATGTCGAGCAGTTTTTCCCAGACGCGGACCTCGAAATCAGTACCGATCAGAACAACGCGTAGCGGCTGGTTCTTGCGCCACAGCGCTGGATCAAAGATGCGCCGGGCAGTTGCCGCGGTCGCTGCGAAGTCTTCCACGTAGCGCGCTTTCGGCCACCGCGCTCGCATGTCTTTAAGTGCCGCGCGTTCCTTGCCGGTATCGGCGAGTGCGAGACCGGCCAGCCCGCGCGGCGTGGTCATCACCAACGCCATACCGAATGGGCAGGGATGGAATCCATAAGTGATGATCAGGCCTTCACCGCCCGCTTTCCATTCACCCGGCGACATCGCCTCGTGAGTGACGAACAGGTCGTGCAGCCGGCCGGGTCCGGACAAGCCGACCTCATAGGCAGTATCAAGGACACTCGCCGAGGAGCGCAGCAAGTCGCGCGCGTGATTGAGCGTCAGTGCTTGCAGGAAGGCCTTCGGCGTAAGTCCGCACCAACGGCGGAACAGATGATGCAGATCGGTTGCAGACACGCCGACCGCGTTTGCAATTACGTCGATCGCCGGCTGGGCACGCCAGTTTCCACGGATATGGGCAATCGCGCGTCGCACGATGTCGTAGTCTGCCGCGGCGGTTGGGAGCGGTGCGAACTCGGGGAAACGGTCGGTCAAGGCCGATTTTTTTAGGGTCATGGTCATGGCTGCTATTTAGGGCTGTCGCGACAGTCGAACCACCCGATTTCTGGCTAGTCAAATGCCGTTCGTGTCGGTCCACGCCGGGCCTCGCTCAGCGCGTTTCCTAGTTCCTTGGCGAAACTCGCCTTCTCGTCCGGTCCCAGAAAGGTCGCAATCGTCAGCTTTCTGCCGCGCGAAATCAGAAAAAGCCGGTCGATCCCGAACTCTTCCAGTTCGATTTTGTCGAGCCTGACCCAGAGCGGATTGAGCACCCATTCGCGCGCTCGGCCAAGGTGGCTCACTTTGCGAACCTTGAGTGTAGACGGCGTAACCGTCACCTGCTCGTAGGCGTCGGCGTGCCGGTAGTTGAGCCGGAACGCCCAATACAACAACAGCACGTCGAGACCGAAAAAACCCAATACCGGCCAGGCCCCGATTACTAAAAACAGCATGCCGGTGACGAAACTTATTCCGCCGAACAGCATCATCAGAACCAAAAAGCCCACGCGCCCGAGCGAGCGGTGTGGCGTCAGTGTCGCTGAAAAGATGGTGGGTTCGAGATCGGTGGTGTTGTTGGTGACCATTGTGCTCAGTATACCGAAATCATGGCGAAAAAAACCGCACGCAAAGCTCCGGCAAGGACGCGCAACCGAAAACCAGGCAAACCGACGCACGCCAAGGTGAAGCCTGCGGATAAGCGCGCGGCCGCGGATGCCAAAGTCGCACTTGGCGCTTTGCCGCAATGGACAACGGCACAGACCGAAGAGGCGTTCTGCCGCTTCAAGGCCGCCAATCCGGAGCCGAAGGGCGAGCTCCAGCATATCAATCCATTTACGTTATTGGTGGCGGTGGTGCTCTCCGCGCAGGCGACCGACGCTGGCGTCAACAAGGCGACACCCGCACTGTTTGCGCTTGCCGATACGCCGGAGAAAATGGCCGCGCTTGGGGAAACCCGCGTGCGCGAATTGATCAAGACCATCGGCTTATTCCGCACCAAGGCGAAGAATGTCGTTGCATTATCGCAGAAGCTTGTGGCCGAACACGGCGGGCAGGTGCCGCGCTCGCGCGAGGCATTGGAGGCGCTACCGGGCGTCGGCCGCAAGACAGCTAACGTTGTGCTCAATATTGCCTTCGGCGAGCCGACCATCGCCGTCGACACCCATATTTATCGCGTTGGCAATCGCACTGGCATGGCTACCGGCAAGACGCCGTTCGAGGTTGAAACAAAACTGGCGCAGGTAGTTCCGGCGCAATACAAGCGTCATGCGCACCATTGGCTTATTCTGCACGGACGCTACACTTGTGTGGCGCGCAAGCCGCTGTGCGAGAGATGCATCATCAGCGACCTGTGCCAATGGCCAGGAAAAACGGTCGCATAAGAATTGTGTCGGGAGAGTGCGTATGGAAGGCAGCGGTAGCGGCAGGAATAAACCCGTCGATCACGCCGATCCAAAAATCTGTTTCAAGCGCGCGGGCCTTCCGGTCAAATCAGCTGCCGCATGGCAGAAGGCGGGGTTCTGTGTCACCGGGAATTTTAAGCGCGACGTTGCAGCAGGCACGAAATACTGGCACGTCGGTGCTGATTTGCTCGCGAAGTTGCCGAATAAGCCCAAGCGTACGGCTGAGCAAAAATTAGCGGCCGAACACATTCTTCGGGATTGCCGCCGCGCGCGGGAAGATTTTCTTCGACGGCACGCTGAGACTGTCTACCGCAAACTTACCAAAAATCTTGCCAATTTTGTACGCGTGGACGATCTCGTCTATGACGCGGCGAGACTGGTTCCCGGGCTGACGCCGACGCACAAGCATGTCAACGCCGAAAGCCCGCTAATGCAAAGCGAAAAAGATGGCGTCGAGGTCGACCAGGGGATTTTTCTCTCACAGGTGCTCGCCGTTCCCGATACCGGCATGCACCTGTGTAAATCAATGCTGCTCCCGAAGCCGGAAGCGGTCGAACGCAGCGGCGAGTTCATCAAGCGCGATGCAATCAATTTTGGTCCTGCAAAGATCGAGCGGCATGGCAAGGCTGCGGTGGTCACAGTCTGCAATCCACGTTTCTTCAATGCCGAAGACGACGACACGCTCGACGATACCGAAACCGCAGCCGACATCGCCATTCTTGATCCGATGAGCGAAATCTGCGTCTTGCGCGGCGACGTGGTGGATCACCCTAAATACCGCGGCCGCAAGATCTTTTCAGCCGGCATCAATCTCACGCATCTGTATCGCGGCAAGATTCCATATCTCTGGTACATCCGCCGCGATATGGGCATCGTCAACAAGATGCTACGGGGTCTGGCGACAAGCGGCGAAAATCCCGACGAAGTTTATGGCGGTACGCACGAGAAGCCGTGGATCGCAGGCGTCGACGCATTCGCGATCGGCGGCGGCTGCCAATATTTATTGGCAATGGATTACGTGGTCGCCGGCAGCGACGCCTATATGACGCTGCCTGCGCGCAAGGAGGGCATCATTCCCGGCGCCGCCAATCTGCGTCTGACACGTTTTGTTGGCGCTCGCGCGGCGCGCCAGGCGATCATGATGGGGCGTCGTTTCGAATGCGACAGCCCCGAAGGCCGCATGATCTGCGATCTCATCGTGCCGCCGGAACAAATGGAGGAAGCCATCGCACGGGTGGTCGCCGATTTCACCGGCTCGGGTGTGGTGAGCGCCGCAGGAAACCGGCGCG
Source organism: Pseudolabrys sp. (assembly GCA_035689725.1). Classification (GTDB taxonomy): domain Bacteria; phylum Pseudomonadota; class Alphaproteobacteria; order Rhizobiales; family Xanthobacteraceae; genus Pseudolabrys. Next base: position 8,653 of record DASSLE010000231.1, on the reverse strand, counting down.
CATTCCGTGTGGGCGAGGAACCACTCGATACGTTCCGCCGTTATATGGCGGTCTATTGCCGTGAGCAGGCCTATTGCCATTTCAGCCCGACGCTGATTGCAAACCTCGAAAAACACTGGAACGCCGCGCAACGAAAAATCTAGCGTAGGAATAAGAATAAGCCCGCCGGCGGAAACGTATGCCGCGTTTACAGCTTAAGGGCGTCAACCTCACGCCATGCCGCGAAAGTTTCGATCTGATCGAAATCGCGCTGACGATCAGGATGGCGGTGCGATCAATTCTGGTCGTGAGCCTGACAGCTTCTTGTGGATATGCACCATGAAAGCCATGGCGAAAATCGGCGTCGCCAGGTTGACGACAGGAATTGAAACGAAGACCGCAACGACCATGCCGGCAAGGAAGATGTAAACCGCGTTGGTCTTGCGCATGGCTTTCGCTTCGTGCGGTGGGCGAAAGCGCATGGCGGCCAATTCGAAATATTCGCGGCCGAGCAAGTAGGAATTCGCCAAAAAAAGGATAATCACGCCTAGCCCGGCGAATAGCATGAGTGGCAGTGCGCCGAGATAGACCAGTAACGCCAGCGCAGCAAACTCAAGGCCTTCGAGCAGTGCACGGAAAAACGACAAGGCTCGGCCGAGGGGTTCGGCCGGATAATGCTCACGTTCGACAGCGTCGGCGATCTCATCGACAAAGAAGCTGCCGACAAATGCGATCACCACCGGCATCAGGAACAGCGCACCCGTGACGATGCCCAATCCTGCCATGATCGATAACAGCCAGGCGAGCGCAGACCAGGCAGCATGCGGCGCCACGCCGGTAGCTTGCTCAGCCCAATTGGCGCCCGTCTCCGCCCAGGCCGCCAGCAGACGCTGCATCAAAATGCCAATGATCGTTATGAGGATCAAAGCGAGTCCGACTGCCTTGAACAGCACGTGCCGCAAGGTGGGCATGAACATCTGCGAAAGTGCTTTGACGGCTGCGTCGATCATGCCGGCACAGGTAAGGCCGGCCGCCGCATTGGGCAAGGCCGGAGTTTACGCTGCCGGCGACAGGGCGTCGTCGTCTGCCGGCATCAGCGCGACGATCCCGTCGGCATCGACGGCGGGCAGATCGACCCAGGCCATCGCCTTGTAGTCAAATCCACGTACGATGGTTGGCTTCACTACCTCGAAATAGGGAGAGATATCGAAATCGCGTGGTGCATAGAGCGAGGAGTGGCGGATTTCCAGAATTTCCTCGCGCGCCGATTCGCTTTCAAGCCGCGTTATCTTCGGTAGGATCGGATAGCGCACCGTTTCAAACGCCTGCGCGATGAGCGCTGAACAGATGATACGGGTCGGATGACCCGAGCCGAGCGCGATCATGCGCCGCCGCCAGCGCTGCGGCACCGGTAGTGGAAACAGATAGCGCATCAGGTCGATGATGTTCTTGAGGTCGTAGTCGAAGCCGATGCGCTCCGCTGCATAGGCGCAGACGCGGGCTCGATCCTCTTCGTCGAGCTGTGTCGGGCGACAAATGCGCGTATGGAAGCGGGCATATTTCGAAAGGGGCGCCGCAACGACACCTTGCCCGATATTGGCCTCAACCAAGACCAACGGCTCGCCGTCGGGGGTGGCACGGTCGCCGATCGGTCCAACATAAAGTGCGGCATGCGACCAGGTCGACTGGGTAAGATATTTGATGACGCCGGAAATGTGGTTGTTACCTTCGACGAGCAGCACGTCGCCCGGTTGTAACGTCGCGCGCAAGGCGTCGGGATCGGAGGGTGTGAAAGGCTCATAGCCTTGCACCGGCTTTTCAAGGTAGTAGGCTAGAAAACGTCCGACCCCATCGACCATCCAGCTCATGACCGGTCCCCGGCGCCAGTTCTTGGCGCACAAGACGTTCCCCTATGCGCGCTGTCGCTCCCGCGCCACGTCTCTTTGTCGGCGAATTTAGTGAGAAGTCATTGCAATTTGGTTCATTATGCGCGCAGGTTCCTTGGCATGCGCTGTGATTACGATTCGTTAGCCATAAAATTTGCCGCGTGATGCGGGTTCAGGCATGCTGGGAACTCGCCCAGCAAGTGTTTGGACACCATGTCGGGGTTTAGCCGACGCTCGTTCCTCACGGCCTCCGCGGCCGCCGTCGTCGCGCCGGCGCTCGTTCGCGCCCAGACCGCGCCGGAGGTCGATGTGGTGATTGTCGGCGCCGGTGCAGCGGGTATTGCCGCCGCGCGTCGCGTCGGCGCCGCCAACCGCCGCTTCGTACTCCTAGAAGCGACGAGCCGCTTAGGTGGTCGCTGTGTGACAGACTCGACAATTTTCGGCATGCCGTTCGACCTCGGCGCGCATTGGATTCACCGGCCCGATGGAAATCCGCCCGGCGGTTCGACTTCAAATAGCGGACTCGACATTTATGCGACCCCGCGTGGCCAGACGGTGCGGATCGGTCCGCGTAATGCACGTGATGCGGAGCTTGAAGTTTATCTCGCCGCGTTGGTGCGCTCACGTCGCGCCATCGTTGATGCTGGCCTGAGTAGAACCGATGGTGCGGCGGCGCGCGCGCTGCCCGGTGATCTTGGCGTCTGGCGGGCGACAACTGAGTTCGTGCTCGGACCATTCACTTGCAGCAAAGATCTCGCCTCGGTTTCGGCTGTCGATCTTGCACGCGTGCCCGAGCGTGATAACGACGCATTCTGCCGCCAGGGCTACGGCGCGTTAGTTGCGAGACTTGCAGCCGGTTTGCCGGTGCGCCTTTCGACACCTGTCACGCGAATTGAATGGGATCGGAATGGTGTGGATGTCGTGACGCCCAAAGGCTCCTTGCGAGCGCGCGCCGCTATCGTCACGGTGTCGACCAATGTGCTTTCTTTTGGCAAGATTGAATTCAAGCCGGAATTGTCCAAACGTCAGCTCGATGCCGCCACAGCGCTGTCGCTCGGTAGTTACGATCACATCGCACTCGACATGCCAGGCAATCCGCTCCATCTCCAGCGTGACGATCTGGTGCTCGAGCAATCATCGAGCCGGCGTACGGCGGCACTGCTTGCCAATGTGTCGGGCAGCAGTTTGCACCTGGTCGAGGTTGCCGGAGATTTCGGGCGCGAGTTATCGGCGAAAGGCCAGGCGCCGATGATTGAATTCGCCCATGACTGGGTGGCATCGCTGTTCGGCGCCAGCGTCAAAAGCAAAATAAGGCGTAGCTATGCCACGCGCTGGAATGAGGAGCCTTTCATTCTTGGCGCGATGTCGGCGGCTGTTCCGGGCGGTGCCGATGCGCGCAAGATTCTGGCGGAGCCGCTTGGTGGGCGTATCTGGTTGGCCGGCGAAGCCCTGCACGAAACGCAATGGGGCACCGTCAATGGCGCCTGGGAAATCGGCCAGCGCGCGGCGGAAGCAGCTTTGCGGCAGCTGGGGGCGCTGAAAGGACCGGAAGAAAACAGGCCATCGCAGCGTTCGCGACAGCGACGCGGCCGGCATGGCCAGGACAATTGACGATGGTGCGCCCGAAAGCCCTGATCGCCTGGTCGAGTGGTAAGGACAGCGCCTGGGCCCTCCATGAGGCACGCCGTGCGGGTGATTTCGATATCGTGACTACAGTGACCGACACATTCGGGCGCGCAACTTGATGCCGCCAGCCTGCCGGCGATCGTCGTGCACATTCCGTTTCCGTGTTCGAACGAGACCTATGAAAAAAAGATGGCTGCTGCGATGGACGACGCCAGAGCGTCTGGTGTGACGCACGTGATCTTCGGCGATCTATTCCTGGAAGATGTGCGAGCCTATCGCGAGCGGTAACTTTCCGATACCGGCATAATGCCGGTTTTTCCGATATGGGGCAGGCCGACTGCAGCGCTCGCGCGTGAAATGATCGACGGCGGCGTGGAAGCGCACCTGTCCACCGTCGATTTGCGGAAATTGCCAGCTTCGTTCGCTGGCCGGCGTTTTGACGATGCGCTGCTCGATACGTTGCCTGCCGGCACCGACCCGTGCGGTGAGAACGGCGAATTCCATTCCTTTGTATCGGCCGGTCCGATGCTGTCGTGCAAGATCGCGATCAAAGTCGGCCAGACTATCGAGCGCGATGGATTCGCCTATGCGGATTTGTTGCCCGGTTAGGCGCGCAATACGCCGCCGGTGCGTTTCGTGACTTCTGCGACGATCTTCCCAGAAAGCGTCTCGATCTCGGCATCGGTCATCGTCTTTTCACGCGGCTGAACGGTAATTGCGATAGCGATCGACTTCTTGCCGGGCTCGATGCCTTTTCCTTCATAGACGTCGAACACGATCACGTTGCTGATGAGTTTCTTGTCGACATTCCGGGCCGCGCGCACAATGTCGGCAGCTTTCACCGTGCTATTGACTACGAAAGCGAAATCTCGCTCGACCGGCTGGAACGGCGACAATTCAAGCAACGGCTTTGCGCGCGTGGGTCGTGCTTTCGGCTCTGGAATTTTCTCCAGGATTACCTCGAAAGCGACCAGCGGCCCTTCGGCCTTCAGTCCAGCAATGGCGCGTGGATGCAATTCGCCGAAGTTGCCCAGAATATTTTGCGGGCCGATCTGGATGGTGCCGCTGCGGCCAGGATGAAACCAGGCTGGGCCGCCGGGCACGACTTGCAAGGCCTGCACCGGCGCGCCAGCCGCCGCCAGCAGGGCAAAGGCGTCGGTCTTCGCATCGAAAACGTTGACCGGCTCTGTTTTGTTTGACCAATGGCGGCCACCGCCGGAAGGCTTGGCGAGGGCGCGGCGTAGCCCGCTGGCGGAGGTGAGCTGGTCTTCTGGTTTATCGCCTTTGAAAATCTGCCCGACCTCGAACAGGCCGGTATCGGGAAAGCCCCTGTCGGCGTTGCGTTGCGCCGCCGTGACAAGGCCCGGAATGAGGCTGGGCCGCATGTCGGACAATTCAGCCGCAATCGGATTGGCAAGCGCAAGTTCCGCCTTGCCGCCGCCGAACAGTTCGGCCTCTCCCTTCGATACGAATGACCAGGTGACGGCCTCGACGAGCCCCCGTGCGGCGAGCGCGCGCTTTGCCTTGCGGGTACGATTCTGGATCGTGGTGAGCACTGGCTTGCGGGCATGCTCGCGCGTGAACCGGGTTGACGGCACACGGTCGACGCCGACGATGCGCACGATCTCCTCGACGATATCGGCGCGGCCATGAATATCGGGACGCCACGACGGCACCGCCACTTTCATACGTTCGCCTTGGCCAGCGGCGAAGAAACCGAGTTTATCCAGCACGCGACGCATGTCGGCGAGTGGCAATTTCAAGCCTGTGAGCCGCGGCAATTCGCTCGAAGGAAAGTCGATGACCTTTTCTTTCGGCGTCGGGTCGCCGGCCACTACGATGTCCGATGCTTCGCCGCCGCACAGGTCAAGCACCATTTGCGTCGCCAGCTCCAGGCCCGGCAGCATGAAGTTGGGATCGACACCCCGCTCAAAGCGGTAGCGCGCATCAGAATTAATACCGAGCCTTCGCCCGGTTTGCGCGATGTTGAGTTCGTCCCACAGTGCCGATTCGATCAGCACGTCGGTGGTTGTCTCGGAGCAGCCACTTGCCTCGCCGCCCATGACGCCGGAAAGTGACTCGACGCCCTTTTCATCGGCGATCACGCAGATGGCTTCGTCAAGCATGTAGGTCTTGCCGTCGATGGCAAGCAGCGTCTCGCCGTTCTTTGCGCGGCGCACCGTCAGATTGCCGTGAACCTTGGCGGCGTCGAATACATGCAATGGGCGGGCGCGGTCGAAAGTGATGAAGTTCGTTATATCGACCAACGCATTGATGGGCCGCAGCCCGATCGCCGTAAGCCGCTTTTGCAGCCAATCGGGCGAAGCGTCATTCTTTACACCGCGCACCAGCCGCAAGCCGAAGGCCGGGCAGAGCGGCGGCGTTTTTCCGAAATCGAACGTGACCTTCACAGGGCAGGGGAAGGCACCCTTCACGGGCTTCGGGATTTTGTCTTTGTATGTGCCGATGGACGTGGCGCCGAGATCGCGGGCGATGCCGGCAACGCCGGTGCAGTCCGGCCGGTTGGGTGTGAGATTGATTTCGATTACGGGATCGCTGGCGTCCGCCCAGTCGACATAGGGCTTGCCTAACGGCGCATCGGCGGGTAGTTCGATAATTCCCTCATGGTCGTCGGAAATCATCAGTTCAGCCGCCGAGCACAGCATGCCGCGGCTTTCGACGCCGCGGATGGTGCCGACTGTAAGCGTAATATTCTTTCCCGGAATGAAAGTGCCGGGTGCCGAGAACACGCCCTTCATTCCCGCGCGTGCATTTGGCGCTCCACAGACCACCTGGATCGGTTTGCCGTCGCCGATATCGACCATGCAAACGCGGAGCCGATCTGCATTAGGGTGCTTTTCGGCTGAGATCACCGACGCAATGACAAAGGGCTTGAGCAGGCTCGCCCTGTCCTCGACGTTCTCGACCTCGAGTCCGATCATGGTGAGTTTATCGACGATCTCGGACAGCGAGGCGTCAGTATCGAGATGTTCCTTCAGCCAGGGGAGCGTGAACTTCATGGACTCAAGCCCCCGGCAAGGGTCGGGAAGTCGAGCGGGCGGAAGCCGTAATGCGCGAGCCAGCGCACGTCCGCTTCGAAGAAAGATCGCAAATCGTGCATGCCATATTTGAGCATGGCGATGCGGTCGATCCCCATGCCCCAGGCAAAGCCTTGGTACTCGTCCGGATCGAGGCCGCAATTCCGCAACACGTGGGGGTGCACCATGCCGCAGCCGAGGATTTCCAGCCAATCCTCGCCCTCGCCGAAACGGATTTCACCCTTGTCGCGCTTGCACTGGATGTCGACTTCGAGTGATGGCTCGGTGAAGGGAAAGAACGAGGGTCGGAAGCGCATCTTCACGCTGTCGACCTCGAAGAAGGCTTTGCAGGATTCCTCGAGAATCCATTTCAGGTGGCCGAGATGCGAGCCCTTGTCGATCACCAAGCCCTCGACCTGGTGAAACATCGGCGTGTGGGTCTGGTCGGAGTCGCTGCGGTAAGTACGCCCGGGACAGATCACACGGATCGGCGGCTTTTGGCCGAGCATGGTGCGCACCTGCACCGGCGACGTGTGCGTGCGCAGCAGCAGGCGTGAGCCGTCGCTCTTCGCCGGGAAATAGAACGTGTCGTGCATTTCCCGCGCCGGGTGGCCTTCCGGGAAATTCAATTTGGTGAAGTTGTAATCGTCGGTCTCGATATCAGGTCCTTCGGCGATGGCGAAGCCCATGTCGGCGAAGATCGCTGTGAGTTCATCGGTTACCTGGCTGATCGGATGCACGCGACCGGTTTCGGTCGGCGCCTCGCGCACAGGCAGGGTGACGTCAACGGTTTCGGTATTGAGCCTTGCATCGAGCGCAGCGGCGGCGAGCGCATCCTTTGCTGCCGTGATGGCGGCAGAGACCCGATCCTTCAATCCATTGATTGCCGGACCTTGCGCCTTGCGCTCGTCCGGTGTCATGGTGCCGAGAGTTTTGAGCAGTGCTGAAACGGAGCCATTTTTGCCGAGCGCCGCAATGCGTACGGCTTCCAACGCCGCTTCGTCCCTGGACGAAGCGATGGTGGCAAGCAAAACTTTCTCCAGTTGCGCGATGTCGGTCATGGACAATGCCTCAGGCTGTCATCATCCGCGAAAGTGGATGATCCAGTGAACCCTGCGCACGCGAGACTACGATAAGCCGCTGGCTACTGGATGCCCCGCTTTCGCCGGGCGTGACAAGACGGCTCAAGCCGGCAACGCGGCCTTGGCCTTTTCTACAATCGTCTGAAATGCCGCCGGCTCGTGGATAGCAAGGTCCGACAGAATCTTGCGGTCGACGGTCAACCCGGCCTTGGCCAGTCCGGCGATAAAACGGCTGTAGTTGAGTCCGAACGGCCGAACCGCGGCGTTCAGGCGCTGAATCCAAAGCGCTCGGAACGTGCGCTTGCGCCGCTTGCGATCGCGAAACGCATATTGGTTTGCCTTCTCCACCGCCTGCTTTGCGATGCGGATCGTATTCTTGCGGCGGCCGTAATAGCCTTTGGCGGCCTTCAGGACCTTCTTGTGCTTGGCGTGTGATGTGACACCACGTTTGACGCGGGCCATGGGTAATCTCCTTGCAGTCCGTGCAAATAAATGACGAAAGACAGCCGCGCTCAGGCGGCGAAAAACCGGTTAGCCGTTCGGCAGCCAGTATTTCTTGATGTTGTCGCCGTCGGTCTTGAACAGCACGTTGGTGCCGCGATGCTCGCGGATCGTCTTGGTGGTCCGCTTGATCATACCGTGGCGTTTGCCGGTCTGCTGGTATTTCACCTTGCCGGTCGCGGTGATCTTGAAGCGCTTTTTAGCGCCCGATTTGGTCTTCAATTTGGGCATTTGGCTCTCCTCATCGGCACATTGCGGGCATACCCGAATGACCGAAATATGCTCGCAAGGCGGTTAAACCTTAGAGCGGGTGCTCGGGATTGAGCGTTAATCGCCGCCACGGCAGCCCTTACTGGCCGGGCGACGAATGCGCGGCGTTATGGCAGAGGCGGCCGCACCATGCAACCGCCAGCAGTCGGGTCGCTAAACGGCGCTAAAATGCTGATGCGCCACCCGCAATTTGCGAGTGGCGCTTCTGACGTGCTTTTACATTGTCCTGCGGCGCTACCGTGGTGCCAGCATCATGACCATCTGCCGGCCT
>DASSLE010000230.1:0-7135 GCA_035689725.1 Pseudolabrys sp. | reverse complement strand
ATCAAGCCGGCAATGAAGTTGCGTGGTGGGAAACTCTCAAAATCAATGCGCTGGAAACCGCCAAGCACCTTTGGGAACAAACCCATCCATCATCCGTCAGTTCCTGAGGATGACGGAAGCCAGACATTGCTCCCGATGTTTGCCTGATGTCCGTTCTTACCCCAATAGCGGACATTGATTGAAGGCCGTCGCAGGTCCGCTTCGTGCCAATAGCGGACATAAAAGCCTACACCGTGTCCCTCAGCCCCGATGCCGCAGCGTATCGACCAGCAAGCTAAATGCTGGTGTGTGGTGCCGGCGACTTGGGTCCCCGTCGTATAATGACCTCTTCTTTAAACGGGGTCCGACCGGCGGACGGGCTGGCCCGATATCGGCAAGGCTACTGAACTTTGCATCGAGCCGGAAATAGCGATGGCACGTGTGCGTGCGGTACGACCGGGCGCAATCGAGAACGATCTACAAGAGAGGTACGTTCTAAGTTTGGGCACGGCGCAAAAATAAGCGCCTCGGACACTCGATGGATTGGTTCGAAAAACTCACGGGATTCTCCGAGACGAGCTACGGCGACACTCGCGCCAAGCTCAAGGTTGAAGGCAGGCGGCTGAAATCCCTGGTCAACGGGGAAAGCTATGACATCGGAGAGCTCGGCCAGATTTCTACTGTCCTTTCATTGCCTTGATAGAAGTTTCGTCACGCTTGCTGTCTTCATTTCGAAACTCATTCCGCGCTTCATTTCGAAATTCTGTTCCCGCAGCGTTCGCTAGGCGATGCGCATGCCCGACGCTCATAAAAAACCTGGCTACGCGGTTCCTGCTGGCGCTGGTTTGCGCTACATCAAAACCGATCACCCGTCATTCGGTTAGACTACAAAAACGTTTTCGCAGGGGGAGGGTCTTGTCAAACATTCACGTCGCAGACCACCGATGGCGAAATATGTGCGAGATGCTCGATCGGCTGGGTTTGGACGCCTCAATACTCGCCCATGGACGCCTTGCCAGCGACCTTCGTGCTGCAGTTAGCAGTTGTCAGTCCTGCGGTGAGGATCAGGTCTGCCAGGATTGGCTCGTGCGCGCGCCGGAATGTGTCGATAAGGCGCCGGCGTTCTGCCCCAATGCAGAGCTTTTCGCGTCCGTGCGTGACTTAATCAATCGCGGCATCGATGATGGTGGATAGATTGAACTCAGTACTGTGACATTTTGCATTGCATCGCCGGCTAAGTTCCGAAACCAAACAATATCAATGAGTTGTTTTGGTGGCTGAGCAATAAATAGCCAGCGGCGGGCAAGGTTAGAATTGCGGCATATCAATACGCTGTCGTTCGCTCGGCACTAGGTTTCCCAAACGAAATCGGGATATGCCGCGGCCCAATCGGGATATCGAAGATGTTTCAAATCCGCATCCACGGACGTGGGGGGCAAGGTGTCGTCACAGCAGCGGAACTCCTTTCCGTCGCAGCCTTCCTCGAGGGTAAGTATGCTCAGGCCTTTCCAAGTTTTGGTTCCGAGCGCATGGGCGCTCCGGTCGTCTCCTTCTGTCGGATCGATACGAAGGAAATCCGGCTGCGTGAGCCCATCGTCGCGCCGGATGCGTTGATCGTCCAGGACGTGACACTGTTCAAGGCAATCGATGTTTTCCTGGGCCTCAAGGATAGCGGCTACCTGCTCGTCAATACCAACCAGAGCTTCGGCGACCTCCAGCTCGACGCGGTCGTGGCCAAGCTCCCGGCTGGGCACGCCGTAACGGTGCCAGCGACCGAGCTAGCGCTCAAACACATCGGGCGGCCGGTACCGAACGCGGCGCTGCTCGGAGCATTTGCGGCGTTGACAGGAACGGTCCGCCTCGAGTCAGTCGCCAAGGCCATCCATGAGGCGTTTCCGGGAGCGATGGGGAACGCCAACGTTGTCGCCGCCACCGAGGCGCACAATGCCGTGGTCGCTCGTGTCAGGACGGCGGCGTGAGGAAAATCCGATGCTGAAGCAGACTGAAGGTTCTCACGCCACAGCTGAAGCGATTGCCTTATGCCGTCCCGAGGTCGTCTGCGCTTATCCGATCACGCCGCAGACCCATATTGTGGAAGGGCTCGGCGAGATGGTTCGATTGGGCGAACTGAAGAATTGCGAATTCATCAATGTGGAATCGGAATTCGCCGCCCTCTCGGTCGCGATCGGGGCGTCGGCCGCCGGCGCGCGCGCCTATACCGCGACCGCGAGTCAGGGCCTGCTGTTCATGGCCGAGGCGGTCTATAACGCCTCGGGCCTCGGCCTGCCGATCGTTATGACGCTCGGCAATCGGGCCATCGGCGCGCCGATTAACATCTGGAATGATCATTCCGATGCGATGTCGATGCGTGACGCCGGCTGGTTGCAGCTGTTTGCGGAATCCAATCAAGATTCGATCGACCTCCACATCCAGGCGTTCCGGCTGGCCGAGGAACTGTCGATGCCGGTGATGGTTTGCGTCGACGGCTTTATCCTCACGCACGCCGTCGAGCGCGTTGACATCCCCGATCAAGCCGACGTCGATGCGTTCCTGCCGCCTTATGAGCCGGTGCAGGTGCTCGATCCCGCGGATCCGATTTCGATCGGCGCCATGGTCGGGCCAGATGCATTCACCGAGGTGCGGTTCTTGCAGCACTACAAGCAGACCTTGGCCCTGCAACTGATACCCGAATTGGCGGCGGAATTCAGCGCGCGGTTTGGACGCGATACCGGTGGCCTGCTGCGCACTTATTGTGCCGACGATGCGGAAATGCTGGTGGTCGCCATGGGTTCGATCAATGGCACCATCAAGGACACCATCGACGAAATGCGTAGCGATGGTTTCAGCATCGGGCTTGTGAACATCGTGTCGTTTCGACCGTTTCCGACCGCAGCATTGCGACGGCTGCTGGCTGGCAGAAAACATGTCGTCGTCGTCGAAAAGAGCTTCGCGGTCGGAATGGGCGGCCAACTCGCCAATAATGTCGATCTTGCCTTGCGCAATACGCCGGCAGCGCCGCAGGTCCACTCGGTAATCGCCGGACTGGGCGGGCGCTCCATTACGCGGACATCCTTGCATCGCGTGTTCCGCCGAGCCCTGGCGCAATCCTGGGAGGGTGCGCATTTTCTCGACCTCAATGAGGACATCATCGGCAAGGAACTGCACCACGTGCGCAAAGTTCGCCGCTCTGGTCCGACTGCCGAGAACCTGTTGCGCCGGCTCGACCAGGCTGCGCAGCACGCAGCTGCGGAGTAAGGGAAAACCCGATGACCGATCCGACCGCAACCGCCGCCGCCAGCCAGAAGCTTCACTTCTATCAAAAGGGGACCTTCACCGTCGGTAATCGGCTGGTGCTGGACACCGAACGAGCGGTGCAGGCTTCGATCGATCGATCGAACGCGCTGACTTGTGGGCATCGCGCTTGCCAGGGATGTGGCGAGGCGCTGGGCGCGCGTTACGCCATGGACGTGGCGATGCGTGCAACCGGCGGCAACCTGATCGCGGTCAACGCGACCGGATGTTTGGAAGTCTGCACCACACCTTATCCCGAAACATCGTGGCAAATGCCTTGGCTGCACTCGCTGTTCGGCAATGCCGCGGCGGTCGCCACCGGAGTAGCCGCGGCCATGCGGGTGAAGGGGCGCAAGGAAGTGCGCACAATCGCCCAGGGCGGCGATGGCGGCACCACCGATATCGGATTTGGCTGTCTGTCCGGGATGTTCGAGCGCAACGATGACGTGCTCTACATTTGTTACGACAACGAAGGTTATATGAACACCGGCGTGCAGCGCTCCTCGGCGACGCCACCAACCGCGCGCACGGCGACAACGCCGGCAATGGGTCCAGAACCCGGCAACGTCTTTGGCACCGGCAAGAGCGTGCCCAAGATTGCCGTTGCCCACGGCATTCCCTATGTCGCGACCGCGACCGTCGCCGACCTGCATGACCTCGAACGCAAGGTGATGAAGGCGATGGGGATTCACGGCGCGCGTTACATCCAAATTCATGTGCCGTGTCCACTCGGCTGGGGCTCTGCCTCGCATGACACCATTCGTCTGGCTCGGCTGGCAGTGGAATGCGGGATGTTTCCCGTATTTGAAGCCGAGCATGGCATTGTTACCAACAGCCGAAAAATTCGTCGCCCGGTTCCAGTGGCCGAGTATCTCAAGCCGCAGCGGCGCTTCGCGCATTTGTTCAAGGATGGCGGCGATCCGCAGCGCCTCGGTCATCTGCAGGCCATCGCCGACCGTAACATCGTCGAATACAAGCTGCTCGAGCCTGAAAAGGAAGCGGGATGAAACACCCTTTTGCCATCACGCTCGATAGTGGCAGCAGTCTCGCCAATCTCACCGGCTCGTGGCGTACCGAGCGTCCGGTCTATTTGGACCGCCTGCCGCCGTGCAATCATGCTTGTCCGGCCGGCGAGAACATCCAGGCGTGGCTTTACTACGCGGAATCGGGTGACTACGAAAGCGCGTGGCGCGCGCTCACCCAGGATAACCCAATGCCCGCCGTGATGGGACGGGTCTGCTACCAGCCCTGCGAGACCGCCTGCAACCGCGCTAAGGTCGACGATGCCGTCGGCATTAATTCGGTCGAGCGCTTTCTCGGTGACGAGGCGATCAAGCGCGGTTGGCAACTAACGCCGCCCAAAGCCGAAACCGGTAAACGCATTCTTGTTGTCGGAGCAGGTCCTTCAGGGCTGTCGGCCGCCTATCATCTTCGTCGGCTTGGCCACACGGTGGTGATTCATGAGGCGGGGCCGGTGGCGGGCGGGATGATGCGTTTCGGCATTCCGAAATACCGGTTACCGCGCGACGTGCTTGACGCCGAGGTTCAACGTATCCTTGACCTTGGCGTCGAAGTTAAGGTGAACGCGAAGGTCGAAAACATCCGCGATACCATGAAGGCGGGCGGCTTCGACGCGGCCTTTCTCGCCGTCGGTGCCCATATTGCGAAGCGCGCCGAGATTCCGGCCGGCGCGGCGGCAAAGATTCTCGATGCGGTTCAGGTTCTGCGTTCGATGGAAGGGCAGGAGAAACCGCTGTTCGGCCGCCGCGTCGTGGTCTACGGCGGCGGCAATACCGCGCTTGACGTCGCACGCACGGCCAAACGTATGGGCGCCACCGAGGCTATCATCGTCTATCGCCGCACACGCGAACGGATGCCGGCACATGACTTCGAGGTGGAGGAAGCGCTGGAGGAAGGCGTCATGATGCGATGGCTTTCGACCATCAAGCGGATGGACGAGGGCGTGCTCACCGTCGAGAAAATGGTGCTCGATGACAAGGGCTTTCCGCAGCCAACCGGCGAGTTCGAGACGCTGGAAGCAGATTCGCTGGTGCTAGCGCTTGGGCAGGATGTCGACCTTTCGCTGCTCGACGGTGTGCCCGGCTTGGAGCTTAAGGGCGGCGTGGCGCAGGTGGATGCCAACATGATGACCGGTTATGCCGGCATATTTGCAGGTGGCGACATGGTTCCCTCCGAGCGCACCGTCACTGTCGGTATTGGCCACGGCAAGAAGGCCGCTCGGCATATCGATGCTTGGCTGCGCGGGGCGGTTTATGCGTCACCGGAAAAACACGAGCTTGCCGATTTTGACAAACTCAATGTGTGGTACTACGCCGATGCGCCCAAGACCGTGCGGCCGACGCTCGACATGGCGCGTCGTAAATCGACCTTCGAGGAGGTGCAGAAAGGGCTCGACGAATCCAATGCGCTCTATGAGGCGAGGCGCTGCCTATCATGCGGCAATTGTTTTGAGTGTGACAACTGCTACGGCGTCTGTCCGGACAATGCAGTGATCAAACTGGGTCCGGGCAACCGCTTCCAATTTAATTACGATTATTGCAAGGGCTGCGGGCTTTGCGAGGCCGAATGCCCCTGCGGAGCTATCAAAATGGTCCCGGAAACCATCTAACGTTGGGCGGTGCCATTTTTGAGTGCCTTTGTGCCGTCGCCTTGTTAACGGGACGGATTTGACCTGACAGGCGGAAAGTCTGCTTTTGGCACAAAGCGGACATTCCTGCGCCAGCGATCCGCCTTTGGGGGTCCTTCGTGCCAGCTACTGCGGGCGAGCACGGGGTTTCGCTGAGCGCCTGTGTTCTGTGGGGTTGGCGACAAAGTACGGGTTCGGATTGCACCAGCCCCGATTGCCTGCCAACACATTTGGCCGGCATTCTTCGATCGAGCGATACTGGCAGTCCCAATGCACGTCACCATCGCCCATCGAGATCACCGCGCACCAGGGAGGCTCATAGGCCTCAGCCGGCTGTAGACCGAAGACCACAGCAGCAAGAGCAACGACAGCGGCGAAAATCATGCGGACCATTTTCAATCTCAATGTGTGTGGCCCTTCTTCGGCAACCGTGATTAAACCTGACAAAGCCACTTGGCGGCTTCTGCCCGGGCTTCGGCCTTACCGAAGGGCTGATGGTAATCGCCTGGCATCGTCAACTCGTTCCAGTTTTGGGGGCGACGCCGTTCCGCGATACGTGCTGCGATAGCGACCCAGCTGGTCCAGTTCATGAAGGTATTTGACATGGGTGCACCCAATGCTTGGAGTACGTGTATGCAAGATAGGACTGCGCTCGCGTTCCGCCTGTGATGAGGGTCACAGAACTTGCGATTGGTATCACGCTACAGGCGGATGGAACCTCGGACGGATGGGCGCGGAATGCTGGCAATGCTGAAATTCCAAAATCGGTCCGGTGGACACGGCCCCGCCCCCGCTAATGAAATCAGGAATGTCTGAATTAATTTCCTTCTTGCTTCTATTTTACCACCGCAAATTGAAAAACAATCGCACAGTAAAAATCTTACACCCGGGCAAATCTGCCCAGCCATTCGTCGCGTCTTGCTAGCACCAGACTTCCCGCCCGCGCTCGCGCCAACGAGGAGCCGATGCCATGTGGACCACGCTATTCACCGTCACCTTCGTGATTGCCGTCGGCTTACAATTGGCCGTACTGAGTCAGATTGATTAAGGAACGCCCGCTTGCCTGCGTCCCGCTTAT
This sequence comes from Pseudolabrys sp., assembly GCA_035689725.1. Classification (GTDB taxonomy): domain Bacteria; phylum Pseudomonadota; class Alphaproteobacteria; order Rhizobiales; family Xanthobacteraceae; genus Pseudolabrys. The sequence goes on along the minus strand of DASSLE010000230.1, from coordinate 140 downwards.
TGTATCATCGACCCGAAATACGTCATTGCTGACCGTTGCCTTGCAGCCCTGTTGTCCGCTTTGGGTCATTCGCGACTTAGCTGGTCAAGGCCGACGCTCATACTTGTCCGCTGGCGGACAAACGCTGGTGCGGTCGGATT
>DASSLE010000229.1:0-2694 GCA_035689725.1 Pseudolabrys sp. | reverse complement strand
GGCGTCCAGGTGACGATGGTTCGCAAGGGGGGGCAAAATATCGTTCCGGCAGCGGACATCGTGCTGTCATCTGGCGATGGGCTTATGATGATCGCCGAGAGTGAGAACGCCATTGCGGAAGCAGCCGCGCGGCTGGGGCGGCTGGAGCCGGGCCGGATCGTCAAGGATCGTTCTGCCTTGGACTATATTCGCGTCTTTGTTGGCAAAGCCAACGTGGTTGGCGTGCCGCTCGCCCGCCTTCCTTTGCCTGCCGGCTTTCCTGTCCATCTGTTGCACGTAAGGCGATACGATGCCGACCTGGTGCCGACGCCCGACCTGACGCTCGAATTCGGCGATCGCGTCGGCGTGCTGATGCCACCTGACCGGAAGGAAGAGGTGAGGCGGTATTTCGGTGATACTGTGAAGGCGGCCGCAGAATTCAGTTATGTCTCGCTCGGAATTGGCATGGTGTTGGGCGTGCTACTCGGTCTCATCCCAATTCCAGTTCCTGGTGTCGGCACCGTCACGCTTGGCATTGGGGGTGGACCGCTGATCGTTGCCCTCATTCTAGGCAAAATGCGTCGGACGGGCCCAATGCTGTGGACCATGCCGCTCCCGGCAAATATCGTTCTTCGGAACTTCGGGCTGGCAATGTTCCTGGCTACGGTTGGTGTCAATGCCGGGCAGCCGTTTGTGCGAACCGTGGCTGAAAGCGGTCTGACGATGCTTTTCATTGGTGCCGCCGTCCTGTTGACGACGGTGCTGATCGTCTTGCTCGTCGGCCACTACCTCATGAAGATTCCTTACGACGATCTTGTCGGCGTCGCATCGGGCGCGACCGGAAATCCCGCCATTCTGGTTTATTCAACCAAGATGGCGCCGACCGAGCGCCCCGACATCGGCTATGCGATGATTTTCCCGTCAATGACCATTGTAAAGGTCATCGCTGCGCAGGTTGTCGGTCTTCTTGCGGCCACGGCCACGGGTGCGGGCGGCTAACGGCGCCCATGAGAGATAAGCCTGTTTATCAAGGCCGGAGCGCCTGATTCATTCTGGCGCACAATCGGTAAGACGGCGGCAGATTTTCCGGAATTGACCTGGGGCAATTTTATTGTCGGAAATCTAATTCCCGCGACGATAGGAAATATCATCGGCGGGTCGATGATGGTCGTGGCCGTCTATTGGTTTGTCTATCTGCGAAAAAGGAAAGCGTAATTGCCTTCGAAAAGAGCAGGTGGCCTAAAACAGGCGTGAGCGTCCAACCGCGTTACGTCGTCACCTGGTTTGAAACGAAATCGCTGTAGGTACGATCACCAAAAGATGCATCTAATTAATCAATAATGTGGTAGCCGCCATCAATGTACAGCGTCTCGCCAGTAATGAGACGCGCTGCGTCGTGCGCAAGAAAAGCTGTGGCGGCGCCGACATCGTCGATACTGACCAGACTGCGCGCGGGCGCCTTCGCCTTAGCCTTGTCGAGCAATGCATCGAACTCGGGAATTCCCGATGCAGCTCGCGTCGCAAGCGGCCCGGGCGAAATCGCATGAACGCGAATACCCTTCGGGCCGAGTTCCGCCGCGAGGTAGCGGACCGCACATTCAAGCGCGGCTTTGGCAACGCCCATGATGTTGTAGTTTTTAACGACCATCTGGCTGCCGTAGTAGGACATCGTGAAAAGCGTGCCGCCTTTGCGCATCAATGGTTCCGCCAAATGCGCCATGCGAATGAATGTCCAGCAGGACACATCCATCGTGGTGGCAAAACCTTCCCGCGACACATCCACCACACGGCCCTGAAGGGCGTCCTTTGGCGAAAAAGCGATCGAGTGAACGACGAAATCGAGTCTGCCCCACTCTTTAGCTATTCGCTCAAATACGGCTTCCATCTGCCCTGGTGTATTGACATCAAGTGGCATGACAATCGGCGCTTCGAGCACGCGGGCAAGGGGTTCGACATATTTTTTGGTTTTCTCATTAACATAAGTGACGGCCACCTCAGCGCCGAGCGCCCGGAACGCTTTCGCGCAGCCCCAGGCAATCGAATTTTCATTGGCAATCCCAACGATCAGGCCTCTCTTGCCCTCGAGGAGCTTGGCTTTCACCGCGGGAAGCATAGCACTCTTGCTTTCAGATTTGATCATGTGTGTCTCCACGTAACGGTCTGCGATCTTTTTGATCGCGCGAAACGCCTGGCGCCGATCTTTGGCATCATTGACATGTGCTATTTCCCGGCCATTGACCTTGAGATGGCCTTCACTCCACGGACCGACGTCTATTGTCGTCGCCTAGTGTGGCGACGAATTGCTGGACGGTGGCACTCTTTCCAACAGCCAATGTCTCATGAGTTTTCCATTCCAGCGCTTTTGAACTCATCTCTTCGGTGCAATTCGACATATCGATACACGGATTCATTTTTTGGATGATCGCGGCCTCGCCGAGAGGTATCCCATTCTTCTCAACGCAAGAGCTTCGCCCATTCCTGCAGCTGTCATTTTGATTTGCGTCAATGGTGACTCGACATCGTTCATCCAGCATGTGTTTGGCTTTCAAAACAAGCGCACGCAGGGGCGGATACTCCGGCTATGAAAACGGTTCCCGTAGAAGACGCCGTCGCAATGATTCCAGATGGTGCGAGCCTGATGATCGGTGGCTTCATGGGTGTAGGCACTCCAGAGCGCGTCATCGATGAGATCGTGCGACAAGGGAAAAAAAATCT
>DASSLE010000228.1:0-2135 GCA_035689725.1 Pseudolabrys sp. | reverse complement strand
GCTGCAGAGGCAGCCCGGTTAGTTTGAGCCAAAGCGTATCCGCGTTCGGCGAGGACCAAGTATAAGGCGTTTGTTGGCGTTAGGCCGAACTTTTCACTTGGCACACGCATAACCGCCTGATCCGACTCGCATTCTTTTTCGCTCGTGCGGTCGGCTACTGGACACGAGGGAGCGGCACGCCGAGCAGAGCGAAAGCGTGCTCCTGCAGGGCCGTTGGACGGGCAAGCATCTGGATTGTGCGGCGCTCGCCGAGCGGCAGCGCCACCTCGTTGATCGTCAGTGTGCCGAGCTGAGCGATGAGATCGTGCCAGGCCATGATTGGGGTCCCGTCGGCGGCGTGCCGCTTGGTGCGCTTTTCGATGGCCGCTGGGGATGGCTGTGCCTGCGCGACGATCGAGGCGCGCTCGCGGGCTTGCGGCTGATGATCAGCGAACAGGATCGGCGCCAGCGTGTTACGCATGTGGTGTTCGACGTAGTAGGCCAGCATGCACAGGAACACGTGCGCTTTCACGCGATGTCCGAGCCAGTGGTGCACGGGCCGCACCTGTAGATCGACACCTTTCAGCGTGCGGAAGGCACGCTCGACCAGCGCCAGGTTCTTGTACGCCGCCACTGCCGCCTCGGAACCGATTTTGTCCGCCGGCAGACTGGTGCGGATCACATAGATGCCGTCGAGCCGTGCCTCGGCTGCGATCTCCTCCTGCCTGCGGTGGAACGTAAAGTGGCCGTCGGCAATATCGAGCGCGAAGTGCTTCTTCATCTTGTATTTGTCGATCACGGCTCCGACCGCGAGTCCGATCACACCGGCATCATGCTTTGCGCGCTTGCGCCGCACCGCATGCGCAAGGCGTGTCAGCCGACGTTCCGTTGCCTGCAGAAGCTCCTCGCGCTTCCTCGCCCGCTCCTCGGCCAGCGCCGGATTGCGGCAAGCGACGAGCCGTTCGCCGGGAAAGTCGGGCGAGGTGATCTCTGCCAGATCGCGCTCGTCGAACAGCGAGAGCTGCAATGGCCCGGTGTCATTGGCGAGTGCGGCGATCTGCGGTGCCCTGAGGCAGCTAATCCAGTCGAGCCCGGCTGGCGCCAGCTCCTCGCTGATCCGTGCCGACGTGACCATGCCGCGGTCGCCGACCAGCGCCACGTGTGACAGTTTGAAACGGCGTTTGATCTTGTCGATCTGCTCTCGGATCGTCTGCGGGTCGCTGGTGTTGCCCTCGAACACCTCGACGGCCACGGGCGTGCCGTCCGGTGCGCACATCAATCCGTATACGATCTGCGGACGGTCGGGCCGATGATCCCGGCTGTAGCCGGGTTTGGCCAGCGCGCAGCAGCGGCCCTCCATGTAGCTCGATGACACGTCGTAAAGCACCAAGGTGCCGTCGGCGAGGTGCCTCTGGGCCAGCGCCGCCTCGATGCGCGCTTGCTGCTCGATCAGCCAGTCGAGCGCAGCGTACACCTCGCGCTCGGCGACATCGATGAGACCGACCGACAGCGCCAGGCTGGAGGTCGCCGTCAGCGGCGCCAGCGCGCGGTGGAAGGCGAGCTTCGATCCCGGCGCGATGATCCGTTGAATGATCATCGCCTCAATCAGATTGCGCACGCGCTTGTCGACGCCAGAGCGGCCTTGCAACGTTCGTTCGAGCCCGAGCTTGCCGATCATGGCCTTCACCGCAGCCACATGGCCGTGCGGTAAACTGCGAACAATCTTGAAGCCGGGTTCTGCCGCGCGTTCGCCCGAGACCTTACCGCCATCGAGCAGCGCCCCAATGCCGTCGATCAGCGACTGCGGTAGCTTCGACAAATTCGCCAGCGTGCGCTTCTTGACACGCCCACCCTCGCGATAGCTCTCACGTAAGAGAACCGCTGGCGGCGACTTCCGGTTGGGAATGGTATCGATGAACATGGCCGCAGGAATCATTGTTCGCGGCCGAGCGCAAGAGGGCTACATGGACACGCCGTTGCGAAGAAAAATTACCCAAAGCCCTGTCCCGACTCAGCTATCAAGTCAAAGACAGTGAAAAGTTCGGTTTAGCCAAGGAGGCGCGCATGACCGTGATCTCTACTGAAGGGGCGACGGACGAGCGTGTAACTTGCCTTCGAATTTTTGCCGATGACGAAGGCGAAACGCACATGGAAGA
>DASSLE010000227.1:0-3527 GCA_035689725.1 Pseudolabrys sp. | reverse complement strand
GCGCGCTCGTTGATTTCGGATATTGCGCCGCGCCGGTTCGACCGACGGATCGAGCGGAAAGGACGTGCCTATGAATCCTGCCGACGTGGCACAGTCGGTGCTCCCGCTGACCTCCTCCGATCTGTCGCTATTCACGCTGTTCTGGAACGCCCACTGGGTCGTCAAGACGGTGATGGTCGGGCTCTTGGTTTGCTCGGTCTGGGTATGGGCGATCGCCATCGACAAGACCGTGCTCTATACCCGTACGCGCCGCGCTATGGATCGTTTCGAACAGGCATTCTGGTCCGGCCAGTCACTGGACGAGCTCTACCGTGCGCTATCCTCGCGTCCCACACATTCGATGGCAGCAATGTTCGTTGCCGCGATGCGCGAATGGAAACGCAGCTTCGAAGGCAACACACGTTCCATCGGCGGCCTGCAAATGCGCATCGAGAAGGTCATGGAAGTGACAATCGCGCGCGAGGTCGAGCGGCTTGAAAAAAGGCTTCTTGTGCTCGCGACGGTTGGCTCGGCTGGTCCTTTTGTTGGGCTGTTTGGGACGGTCTGGGGCATCATGACCAGCTTCCAGTCGATTGCCGCCTCCAAGAACACGTCCTTGGCCGTTGTTGCACCCGGCATCGCCGAGGCACTGTTTGCGACCGCAATCGGCCTTGTCGCCGCCATACCGGCGACCATTTTCTATAACAAGTTCGCGGCCGAGGTTAACAAGCAGGCCCAGCGGCTGGAGGGGTTCGCCGACGAATTCGCAGCAATCCTGTCGCGGCAGATCGACGAGCGCGGGTGAAGGTCCATGGCAGCCAATGCCGGCACGCCGGTCATCGGGAAGCGCAAGCATCACCGCCAACGGGTGATGAGTGAGATCAACGTTACGCCGATGGTCGACGTTATGTTGGTGTTGCTTATCATCTTTATGGTCTCGGCACCCCTGCTGACGGTTGGCGTGCCAATCGACCTGCCGCAGAGCCAGGCCAAGAGTCTCGATCAGGACAAGGAGCCGCTGACTGTCTCCGTCAACGACAAGGGCCAGATTTTCCTGCAAAATAGCGAGATCGCAGTCGACGATCTGATCCCCAAGATGCAGGCAGTGGCCGAGGCGCGCGGCGGCACCGAGGCTCGTGTTTATGTGCGCGGCGACAAAAAGGTGGATTACGGGACCATGATGAAGGTGATGGGGCGGCTGTCATCGGCCGGGTTCCATCGTGTAGCCTTGGTCACCGAATTCGAGCAGGGCGCGAAAGCGCAGTGATGAGAAAGGCAACAGCGATCTCGGCTGGCCTACATGCAGCGGTACTGCTGTGGGCGACGCTGTCATTTTCTGGCAAGACATTTGATGTCACGCCGGCGGAATCGTTGCCTATCGATCTGGTGAGCGAGAAGGACTTCTCGCAGATGACCAAAGGCCTGAAGGACGCACCCAAGGTCGAAACGCCAAAACCGCTAGTGGAGAAGAAGGCGGAGGAGCCGCCGAAGCCCGTTGAGGATTCGAAAGCGAAGATTACCGAGAAGAAAGAAGTGCAAGCCGTCAAGGAAATAGCGCCGCCGCCTGAGCCGCAGCCGCCGCAGCCCGATCCGATCGCTGAAAAGCTCAAGCAGAAGGACGAGCCAAAGCAACAGACGAAAGTCGAGCAGCCGCTGCCGCCAAAGAAGCCGCCGCAGAAGCAACAGCCAAAATTCGACGCTGACAAAATCGCGGCCTTGCTCGACAAGCGCGATCCGCAGCGGAATGCGGCAACCGGCATGGAGGCCAATGCGGTGGCTTCGCTCGGTGCCGCCAACGCCACAGCCGCGCAATTGTCGCAATCTGAAATCGACGCGTTGAGAGGTCGGCTGCGACAATGCTGGAACCCCCCTGTTGGCGCGGCCGACGTTTTGAAAACCCACGTGGTTTTTCGCGTGCTGTTTAAGCGCGACGGCACAATCCTGAATAATCCAGTATTGGTTGAAGCTCCCCCGTCACAAATTGGGCCCGTTCTTGCGGAAAGTGCAAAGCGCGCACTGCTACAATGTCAGCCCTATACGATGCTCAAGCCTGAGCACTATGACATGTGGAAAGACATGCAAATTACCTTCGATCCGCGCGACATGTTCGGCGGCTAAAAACTCGCCAACAAGAGCCCTTTATGATTCATCACGAATTTGACCGCGCGATTAATCTATCGGCCGTCACCCGTCGCCGCTTGCTCGCTGGCGTAGGCGTCGGTGCGTTGGCGGTGCTTGCGCCCCGTCCGGCGAACGCGGTGCTCAAGCTAGACATCACGCAGGGTAATGTGCAGCCGATGCCGATCGCGCTGCCCGACTTCATTTCCGAAGCCGATACGGGGCGCAACGTCACCGCCGTCATCAGCAACAATCTCCAGCGCAGCGGTTTGTTTGCACCGATCAACCCGGCCGCCTTCATTGAAAAGATCACCAACAGCGATAACGTGCCGCGCTTTACGGACTGGCGCACGATCAACGCCCAGGCGCTGGTCACTGGTCGCATCACCCGCCAAGGCGACGGACGGCTGAAGGCCGAGTTCCGTCTATGGGATGTGTTTGCCGGCCAGCAGCTCGACGGGAAACAATATTTCACCACGTCCGACAACTGGCGGCGGATTGCGCACATAATTTCAGACGCGATCTATGAGCGCCTTACGGGTGAGAAAGGTTATTTCGATAGCCGCATCGTGTTCGTGGATGAGACTGGGCCGAAAGAGCGGCGCGTCAAGCGACTTGCCATCATGGACCAGGACGGCGCCGGCGTGCGCTACCTGACGCGCGGCGACGAGCTGGTACTAACACCGCGCTTCAACCCATCAACGCAAGAGATCACCTATATGTCTTACGGACAGGGCGATCCGCGCGTGTTCCTGCTCAACATTGACACCGGCCAGCGTGAGGTCGTCGGCAATTTCCCGGGGATGACTTTCGCGCCCAGATTTTCTCCCGACGGGCAGCGCGTGGTCATGAGCCTGCAACAGGGCGGCAACGCCAACCTGTTTGTGATGGATCTGCGCTCGAAACAGACCACCCGCCTCACTGACACACCCGCGATCGACACCGCGCCATGTTACTCGCCCGACGGTACCCGCATCGTTTTCGAAAGCGACCGCGGCGGGACCCAGCAGATCTACATCATGCCCGCGACCGGTGGCCCGGCGCAGCGCATCAGCTTCGGCGAAGGGCATCATTCGACGCCGGTTTGGTCGCCGCGCGGCGACTACATCGCGTTCACCGGCCAGGCGCGGGGAAACTTTGCGATCGGCATTCTCAAGCCCGACGGCTCGGGTGAGCGTCTGCTCACTGAAGGCTTCCACAACGAGGGTCCCACCTTCGCGCCGAACGGCCGCGTGCTGATGTTCTTCCGGGATGTCGGGCAGGGCCCGTCGCTCTATACCATCGACGTCAGCGGTCGCAACGAATTGAAGGTTCCGACGCCCAGTTACGCCTCCGATCCGGCCTGGTCGCCGCTTTTATCTTGATTGTCGTAAACCGGCCTTATTTTCACCGTGTCTTAACCATCAGAAACGGTTTAAGGGACTCCGACA
>DASSLE010000226.1:0-5025 GCA_035689725.1 Pseudolabrys sp. | reverse complement strand
TTATTCAATCACGTCGTCGGCAATTTCACCGAGGGTGGAACTTATCGGACACGATCCGGTTGACTTCTTCGTCTATGATCCAGTTACGAGGAGGCCATCATGGTTGATGTACCAAAACTTAAGATGAACAAAATTGAACATTCTGCGGCCTTTTACGCCATGCCCGATGATGTTGTGAAAGACAATGACCTCTCCCTTGAAGAAAAGACCAAGGCGCTTAATAGCTGGGAGCAGGACGCGCGTCAGCAACTCACGGCAAGCAACGAGGGTATGGCTGGTAGTAAGGAAGGCATCGATCCGAGTGATCACTCCCGTCTTGGTGAAATAGAGCGTGCCAAGGATAAAATCGGTGAGAAGCCGGAGCGTAAACCTTCCCACTAGGGCGCGTGGTATAGAGTTTAGTGAGCTAGCGGCAGGTCAATGCCCTCTTTACCCCAATAGCGGACAAAGGCGGGTGCGGTCGGATTGTCCGCTTTGTGCCAGAAGCGGACATTCAGGAGTTCGTCGTGCGTTAGTAGAACTTATAACTAATACCGCCGCGCACGAGATCGCTTGTCAGCTTGGACGAAAAATTCATGGTCGCGTTATCTATGGATCCGGTTGTGACTAAGCCAGATGCGGAAATCGAACCGAGATCGACATGAAGGTATTTAACGCTCACGATCCAATTTGGCGTAAGAGCGTAATCAATGCCGCCGCCTTCGTTCCATTTCAATAGGACAGCACACACAGCCGGTAATCCGTGGGTTGCCTCTGACCCGACATTTATAGGTTTTGCAACTTTTAATACGAACGTGTCGATGTCGTGGCTTGCCACGGTTCGCGGCAGGATCGGGTACGCTGTCGGTGGGTCTGGTAATGAAAATGAAGCAAGCTCAGCAAGCGAGTCGTTGACCGTGTTGAGGGTCACGTCGGCCTTAGTCCATGCGGCACCCGCGGCAGCGCCGACGTAGAAACCGGTCCAGCTAAAGGGAGGTGGCGGCGGTGGCGCGTAGACAGGTGCCTTGCGCGGCAGATCGGCTGCCAAGGCGATCTGTCCGAATACCACGGCGGCAACGCCGCAGACGGTCGCGGTTAGGCGGCTACTCGCGAAGAAGCGATGGCCGCATTTAAAGCCCGATGGAAAGCAGCAATTGGCGAATTAAAATTCTCGCGCTTCAATGCGGCGACCTGAATTTTTGTAGTCCGCCGCACACCGTGAGTTACGTCAAAATAATCTGCCGCTACGTTGGCGGGAATATAGGTGTCAGCATTCATCACGTCAGTCGGCGCAAACGTGCCGGCAGAACCACCCGATTATCCAAATGGCTCCGGCAAGCACCAAGGCCGCAACCGGGACAATTGGGTCGCTGATGCTGGCAATATACAGGGTATTTGCTGCGGCAAGCACCAAGATTAACCCAGCGACAATTGTGGCCAGCCAATAAGGAATTTCACCTGGCGCTGTCATTTTGCGCCTACCATTAGCTATCCAAAAAAACTAATTCGAGACTAAGGCTTTGGGTTCCATTACCGCTTGAGTTCGACCAACGTTCCCGCCATTAAAAAATTTTCATGAACAGCGCGGCACCCTGACGCACCGAGTTTAACTGGTGATCACGATAGACAGATTCCAGTTTGACCTATCTCCTTTGGGCGACACCCGACGGCCCAGGGGAGACGGTCATTGGCCGCGCTCGCGAAGAGGCATCGTGGGCGCGGCCTCTCTACGCCCTCGATGTGCTGGTCAAAGCGATTGTGGGTGAGTTCACCTGAAACAGAAGCCGCCTCGCGGCGGTCTCTCTAACAATTGCGATCAAATAGCTTCGCGCGACTTGGTGCCTAACGACGCTTGCCGTTGACCATGCCCTGGGGTGGCAGCGGTCAAGCGGAGCAGCACCCCCGATTTCAATAGTGCAAGTGTCGATGATGCCAATGCCGGTGATAGTACCGGTTGGGGACGTAGGCATATGCGCGGTGTCCATACCGGGGCACACCTGGCGGCTTCGCTCCGCTTGGGGGTTGCCCAAAGCTGTCGGCTTGAGGAGGCGGACTCGGCCCGTAATTTGGCAAGCTTTGCGCAAACGAGGCGGTTGCTGCGCTTAGCAGTATGGCACTCGCCATTAAGAGTGTTTTCATGGGTTCCCTCTGGGTCTTAATCATTTCATTGAGAACTCATCGACACACCTTTTGGTTCGGCAAAACGGAAACCAAAACGTCCCGATCTCGCTTAACCAGTTTGATCGCGGGCCGTCAATCGCCCCTTAATGCGGCACGCGATTAGGGCCGCATGGGGCGAAATGCGGCCCACCACTTCCGGCTCTGCTCCAATCCAATCGTTCGGGTTCCACTTTCGTAACAATCGGGGCCGCTAGCGCGTTTGTGCATTGAGGTCGCGCTCATGATACCCCAACGCCCCGGCGCGACCCTTCTGGGCCGCCGCCTCATTGCAGCGGCCTATTTTTTGTCGCTACGTCATCTCGGCGCCAACAGCGATCAACCCCGTCTAGTACCAGCGTCCCCGGCCGTAGAAGCCGCCGCCGAGCACCAGAATGACGAGAACAATGATGATAAGCGTGGTGGTATCCATGTGTGACTCCTATAGCGGCAATGTCATCCGAAGGAGCGGCCCAGAGGAGTTCAAGATTAACCCGGGCGAGCAGACGGTGGAAGGGAGCGGTGCGCTCAATTCAGAGCTTGCGCTACATCAAAAGCCAGGGCTGCCCAATTCGCTATGCATGCTAGCCGAGCGGAGGTTTCCTCCCCGCTTGGGGCGGTCCTAGCCGAACGTCTCCTCCCTAGGTAACGGTACGGCCGGGACCGCTTCCTTTGAAACAGCTCGCATCAGTTCATTTCGGTCAGCAAAACCCGCTTGATGTGCTCTTAGAAATGCGAATGTCTGCCAAGGTGTCACGGTGAAATAATCAATCGTTTTCGCCGGTAGATAGGTGTCGCCAGTGGCGGCAGTTTGTGCGCCGTCACCATAGCGAAGCCAGCAACGGTCGCCAGATCGACAAGCCAATTGTAGTCGGGCGGCGCGGCGCAGCCGGCCAAAAAAAAGGGCGAAGGTCTGCCCCACTGGAAGCGCCGGGCAATTTTTTGTTTGTAGTAATAAAAAACCGCGCACGGGGCGCGGCATTAAACAGTCTACCACGTTCGCTCTTATGTCGGTTGCTCCCCCGCCAGTTCGCGGGCCAGCATCCGCGCCAAGGTTTCGGGCGAGCTACTGCCAAGTTGCGTTATCTTTTGCCGCCCATCGGGCGCGGTAACGGTTAGAACGCCACCGAAGACCGACCAGGTGTAGGTAATGCCGAGAATCGAAATTTCGTGCTGCATGGAACCCGACCTAATGGAATCGGTTAGCCAACGCGCCAGAAGCCTTTACGGGTCAATGAAGGCTTTTAAAGGGGTTAGCCACTTCAAGTTCTTGATTAGCTTTAGACGTAGCGCTTCAGCCGGGGTCGCCAATAAAAACAGCCGCTCAGATGTTTTTCGGCATACGGCCAGACGGTCGAAAATGGCTCAGGGCGCACATCAGTGTACTCAGCCAGCCGTGGGGCGCTGAGCGCGTTTGCGGGTCGCCAGGACCAAGCCGACCCCGCACACCAGGAAATTCCGTAATAGACCGGGACCGAGCGGTAGTTTATTGAGCCGTCATGGGTGCTGAATTACCTCCACCGAAACCTTGCCCTGTTTGCAAGGTGGCAATGATGTTCGAGCGTGGCGATTCATTGCCCGGGTATGATGTTTTCGTCTGCCACAACTGCAACACCAGGTTTCTAGTTTACCCCACGCCAGACAGCGAAGACGAGGACCAGCTTGTCCCGGCGACGCCTCAGACTTGCCAAAGGAGATCGGATATTGTTCCGGTCGCACGATAGCGAGGGGTGAATCTCTTGCGACTCACCGGTATCGCAAGCCTTTGCGCGGTGGTCGGCTGCACTCTGCTGTGTACGACCCAAATGCCGAGGGCGCAAACAACAGATCAACCCGGCTCGCTCACCGACCGCAGCAACCCCGGCCTCGGTCGTCCGAACCCCTTCCGGCTGTCGGTGCCGCTGCGCGACGCCAACGGCAATCTGCTTCACCACAGTGGCAAGCCGGTCGAGATCAGCGCCTCGACCAGTATAACGACCCTCATTCCGGGGCCGCGGATCGACGCCTCGCTGCTGCTGCCGACCTCGATGAAGAGCGGCCCGATATTGATCGACATCGACATCGACGTCGTCATGCAGGTGTTCATCCCTTGGGAATTTCGCGTGGTGGGGATGTTTGAGCGATGACTGATCGATCCGAGTAAACCCCTAATCCCTAGGCGCCAGGTCCGCGTAGTAGAGCCCGCAGGCTGTCCCAAGCTGGCCCGCGCGTTCGCACTGCGCGATCAGGGGCCGCAGGTCCGACAGCGTCGTCCGAACCGTATTTCGCGATGAGCGTATCGAGCCGGTATTGGCCCTTTGCGATCGCAATGTGTGCAGGCGAGCCGCACCATCGCGGTCGGGTGGTCATTGAGCTGCAGTGCGCCGGATTGGGGTATGGGCTTCGATCCGGCCCGATCAGTCGGCGCGTCTTTGAAAAAGGTAATGCGTCTGCGCCGTCTCCCCGAGTGCCCGTCCCAAAACCTCCTGCGCGGCTTTTCCGATCGAGCGGTGTTCGCTGTCCCCACGGTTGAGCACAGCAACGGCAATGTCCTCGGTGACATCGCGGCTCCAGCCTTCGCTGGTGTTGAAGGCGATCGCCCGCAGCTGATGCGAATACTGGCCGCTCAGGATGTTCTCGATGATGGTCGCTTCATCTGCTTCCGCCTCGTCAGTTTCGACATAGGCACGCCGAGCTCGCCGAAGTCCAGCACGATGTGAACGGTGACATCAGCCTTATCTGGGACCAGCGGGGTCAGGTTAAGCATGACACAACTCCACGCTTCAATGCGACGACAGGCCTTCGACAATGAACGCGAGTGACTCCGTTGATTTGGCTCGGATTACGTCGGCCTCTTTCTGGGCCGCCGAGTTGTACCAAGCCTGTGCTTTATCGACGCTGTCGAACTTG
>DASSLE010000225.1:0-8492 GCA_035689725.1 Pseudolabrys sp. | reverse complement strand
GATCGCCACGCCGCCATAACATTGCGGTGCATCTCGTGGCGCGAAACCGTTTCGCCGATCTCGCGTGGTACCAGACCTTCATGATGGATCAGGCCGATCAGCGTACGGATCGTGAAGCTTCCCCGGCTGAAGCCGAACATGCATATCTGGTCGCCGGGATGCCAATTCCAACAGATGAATTCGTAGAGCTTGCGAACGTTGGACGGCACGCCGATTCCGGTCGCGCCGTCCAGCAAGGCATATGGACGAAAACCGGAGGTGCCGACTCCCTTGATGTAGTGCGCAATCTGGTCGCCCTTAGATTTGTCGAGTGCCCGATAGAGCCGCCAGACGTTAGATTCCTGAGTGGAGAAGGCGTTGCCAGTGCCGTCGGCAAAGATGACGATGCTTTTGGATGCCGCCGCTTGCGGTTGGGTCATCGGGCGACGCCTTCTTTTCCGATTTTTACTTATTGGGCGGCGCGATCGCGCTCGTCAAGGGCGGCCGCGCCACGGTTTCGGCGTGCTCTGCTCGCGCCGCGAGCAAGCGATGGCGCATTTTAAGGTGCAGTGGCTGCCCGCCATATGACCGCGAGCAGCCCTGCAAAATGTCCGTTAGTGAGGAAGAAGCGGACATTTCGCTGCCTTGTCACTACGTCCGCTGCTACAAAAATAGCGAATTTTATCCGCTACCGATCAGTGTCCGCTTTCGCGAGTGGGCGACCGGCGGCGCACTCACAGGTTCGAGCGCACCGGCGTCATTAGGAAGCGCAGTAGGCGGCTATTTATCAGCGGATCCCAGCGCGCATGAAGCTCTGCACGAATTGCCGCTGGAACAACAGGAAAGCGATCAATAACGGCGCCGATGTCATCAGCGTCGCGGCGGTAATTACAGACCAGTCGATGCCCTGATCGGACGACGCAAAAATTTGCAGGCCGACCGTTAGCGGCCGCGTGTTCACCGAATTGGTGACAATGAGCGGCCACAGGAAGTTGTTCCAGTGGTAACTCACCGACACTAGGCCGTAGGCGATATAGACAGGCTTGGCGAGCGGTACGTAAACCTTGAGTAGCACCTGCAGCGGATTGGCGCCCTCGATGCGCGCCGCCTCGTCGAGTTCGCGCGGCACGGTCTTGAAGGTCTGCCGCAGCAGGAAGATGCCGAATGCCGAGGCCATGTAGGGCAAGCCGATGGCCGGAATGGTGTCGACGATGCCCATCGCGGTCATGGTGCGATAATTCTCGACGATGAGAACGTCGGGCATGATCATGAGCTGCAACAGCACGAGAATGAAGGCGAGCTCGCGCCCGTAGAATTCGAAGCGGGCAAAGGCATATGCGGCGAGCGTGCACAACACGAGCTGCGCAGCCAATATCATCGTTACCAGCAGAAAGGTATTGAGGAAATAGCGCGAGAATGGTGCCGCGTTCCACGCTTTCAAAAAATTTTCGGTTGTGAGCGGAGCATCCAACACGAAATGAGCCGAATACGCGCTCGGGTGGATTGAGGCCCACAGCGCATAGGCAAGCGGCAGGATCCACAGTAGGGCGAGGCACCACGCACCGGCCGCTTCCAAGACAGCGCCGACGCGGCTGGGCTGGTAGAGCGGCGTCATTGATAATGGATCCGTCGGTCGAGGACGATGAATTGGCCTAGCGCCATAATCGCCAACAGCACCAACAGTACGACAGTCAGGGTCGCGGCGAAGGCAGTATCCCAGAATTTGAACCCGATTTCGTAAATGTAGAACAGCAGCAGGGCGGTCGTGTTGTTCGGCCCGCCGCGTGTCATGACCACGATGTGATCAACCAGCCGGAACGAATTGATGACGGCATTTATGAGGACGAACAGTGTCGTTGGCATCAGCAGCGGGAGGGTGACGCGGCGGAAAAAATACCACCGGCTTGCGCCCTCCAACGCCGCGGCTTCGCCGAGGGCGGGCGGCATCTGCTGCAACGCAGCCAAATAGAAGATCATGAAGAAGCCGGCGTCCTTCCATATCGCCACCACTATCAGGCAGGCTAGCGCGGTATGCTCATTACCGAGCCAGTTGTGTGCCGGCACACCGAATAAGCTGAGTATTTGGTCGACCATCCCATAACCCGGCGAATAGAAGAACAGCCAGATATTGGCGACCGCGATCATGGGCATCACGGTCGGTGTGAAGAACGACAGCCGCATCAACGCGCGGCCAGCGATATTGCCGTTGACCGCGACCGCCATCGCCATCGCTAGCGCGATGGTGAGCGGAATGGTGCTCAGCGCATAGATGATGTTGTTGTCGAGTGCGCGCCAGAAGATCGGATCCTCGATCATGGCCTGATAATTATCGATTCCGACGAATACCGCGGGTCTCGCGCCCTTCGGGGTCGAGAAAAAACTGTCTATGATGGTGGTGACTGCCGGATAATGCGTGAAAATGCCGAGCATAATCGCCGCCGGCATTAGCAACAGCCAGCCGTTAATATGGGTCGCCCATCGCCGCGGGTTTCTGCGGCGAGGCGAAGCCGCGCCGACGACACCAGCTCCGGGCGAATGGGGAAGCGCTCGTCCCACTTCCCCATCCGATCTCCGCAGAATGTCGCGTGCGACCCTCATTTCTTATAGGGGCGAAGGATGCGCGCAGCTTCTTGCTGTGCGTCCTTCATTGCCTGCTCTGGCGTCTTGGCGCCGTTGAGTGCGGCTTGCAATCCGTCATTGAGGGCCTTGGTGACGCGCTGATTGTCGTGCGTCGACAATTCGGCCACTGCGTACTTGAGTTGGTCGCGCGCCACCGCCGCAGCCGGGAAGCCGGCGACGTATTGCTTCATCGCCGGTGTGTCCCATGCATCGGGGCGCACCGCGACGTAGCCGGTCTTAATGCCCCAGTCGGCCGCTCGCTCTGGCGTCGTCATCCATTTGATGAACTTGAGCGCGGCAGCGGACTTCTCGGCGGACATCTTCTTGAAGAAATAGAAATTGCCGCCGCCCGTGGGTGAGCCGCGGCCATTATGCGCCGGCAGCATGGCGACGCCGAACGGGAAGGGCGCGTTGGCCTTCACGTTGGTGAGGTTGCCGGTGGTGGTCCACATGATCGCGGTTTTACGCTCGAAGAAGTCTTTCGGCGTGGTGCCCCATTCGATCGTGCCGGTCGGCTGGATCTTTTCCTTGCGACTTAGGTCGACCCAATATTGCAGAGCCTGGATTACAGCCGGCTTGTCGAAATAAGTTTCGGTTCCGGCCTGGTTCATCAGCCGTACATTGTTGGCGGTGGTCAGTCCCTGGAACAGCCAATAGGGGAATCCGGTCGACGGGATTTCAACTCCCCACTGTGAAACGTTGCTGCCTTCACGTTTTGTCAGCTTTTGGCCGTCGGCAACAAGCTCGTCCCAGGTGTCCGGCGCTTTGTCGGGATTGAGCCCCGCAGCCTTAAATGCATCCTTGTTCCAGTACATCACGATGGTCGAGCGCTGGAACGGAATGCCCCAGATCTTGCCTCCGGTCTGGCTATTTTCCATGAAGGCCGGATAGAACGACTTTGCCCAAGCCTTGTCGGCGTCACTTTTCAGAAGCCCGTCGAAAGGCATGACCGCGTCTTCATCAATCAGCGTGAACATGTCGGTCGACAACAGCACTGCAATATCCGGCGGCTCGCCGCTCTTAAACGCCGTCAGCGCCTTCACCAGCGTATCCTGATACGTACCGGCATAGATCGCCTTGATCTTGATCCCGGGGTTTTCCTTTTCGAAATCGGCGGCATAACCGTCCATGATCTTGGTGATCGGGCCGCCGACGGCGACCGGATAGTATAAGGAGAGCTCGACGTCCTTCGCCATGGCGGCGGACACCAGCGCCAAGACGGCTACTCCGACGATCGGAGTGAGCCATTTCATCTTCGGGTAACGCATGTTTTCTTCCTCCCTAAGCGAGAACATTCTGAACGGAATTGTTCGTGTCACGAGCGGCATTTACCGCCACGTCGTCGCGACGCTTTCCGGTCGCGGCGTCGAAGAAATGCATGGTGTCGGGGCGCAATGCGAGATGGACGTTCTCGCCCGGTGTTAACGCGGCCTTGCCCGACACGCGCGCGGTGACAAATTGGGTACCGACAGCACAGGCGACCACCGTGTCGGCACCGAAGAACTCGACATTTATAACGTGCGCGGAAACCCCTTCGTCGGCAATCATCACGTCCTCCGGCCGAATGCCGAGCAGCAGTGCCTCGATCGGAGTGCGCAAAATGCGCGCCTCGCTGCCGGAGATAATGGTGCCCCCGGCGGCGGCTTCGAGCATGACAATGTTCATCGGTGGCGTGCCAATGAAGCGCGCGGCGAAAACCGTCGCTGGACGCGCATAGAGCCGATCGGGTGCTGCGGTCTGCTGGACCTTTCCTTCGCGCATGAGAATGACCTTGTCGGCCATGCTCATGGCCTCGCTCTGGTCATGTGTGACGTAGACCATAGTGATGCCGAGCTTCTGTTGCAGCGCGCGGATTTCGCGCCGCATTTCGGCGCGCAATTGTGCGTCAAGGTTAGAGAGCGGCTCGTCCATCAGGCAAACTGGCGTTTCCGCAATGATGGCGCGGCCGAGCGCCACGCGCTGCTGTTGGCCGCCGGAAAGTTGAGACGGCTTGCGCTCGAGCAAGGCGCCAAGGCCGAGCAGCGCCGCAACGCGATCGAGCCGGCGCGCGCGTTCGGCGGCCGGTGTCTTGCGCACGCACAAACCGAAGAGAATGTTCTCGGCGACCGTCAGGTGAGGGAACAGCGCGTAAGACTGAAACACCATGGCGACGTGGCGCTTCGCCGGCGCGAGGTCCGTTACGTCCTCGTCGCCGATCAGGATGCGGCCGCTCGACACCTGCTCGAGGCCTGCGATGAGGCGTAGCGTCGTCGATTTGCCACAGCCCGAAGGTCCGAGCAGCACGAGGAACGATCCCGCGTCGGCCTCGAAGCTAACGCCGTCGACGGCGGCTATGTCGCCCCATAGCTTGCTGACGTTTTGGATCGTGATTTGGGACACCGCGTTTACTCGGTCAATTCATCCGCAGTTCAAGTAACGTACGACAGATCATAGACCGATGACATTTGCATTGCAGCAAGCCAAATCCATCTCTTTGACCTAGAAAAAAGCGGCGGGAGAAAGAGAGGTTTTTCGCGCTAGAGAAAGCACCGACATCACCATGGCGCACCGGTGATGGAGGCGTTGGTGTAGTGCGTGAGTCGCTTTTGGAGTAATAGCGGACGTTGTGAATTGCTTGGTCGTGACGCGCCGGGGGCAAGGCATCACGACGGAAACATCGCGTCAGCGCTGCCGGTGTCTAAAACCTTCCCCGCAGCATCAAGCGCTTGCACTGTCCAGCGATAGTTGTGGTGCTCACCGCGAGGCGGGCACGGGCCAGTATAGCTGATTGCGCCGCGGCTCACTGCATCCCCCGTATATGCGATTGTTGAGCCGCCGTGGTGGAATGTCGGCACATTGAGATCGGTCATCGTGAAACTCAAACTCTTGGTACCAGCAGGCACGCCCCCCAGTTCAAAGGCTGGCGAGATCGACGCGCAGGCCGGAATGCCGACCCATGTGAAGCGGACGGACAAGGCATCGGGACGCTGCAAAAAGACGAAATAGACAACGGGAACCCCAACCGCTGCCAGCAGAATGACAGGGAACCAAAACCCGACCCTTCCCGTTGAATAGACTTCTCTTGGTGCCAAAATAAACTTGAACCCAATCGCGATCAGCCAAACAATCACGCCAACGCCACCGAGAAGCAACGGTACGAGCGGATTGCCAAATGTGACGGACAGAATGATCGCCTGCACGATCACAAGGACCGCGACGCCCCAACCAATCCAGTAAAGGACGTTTCCAAGGACCCTTTTTAGGAATTTTCCCAGTCTGGCGAACATCGGACTGTCCACTCTCAGCAGACTGCGCTCATACTACGGTTTTGCCCGGCATCGCGGAATGTCCGCAATTGGTGTAACAGCGGACATGCCGCAATGTCGACCGCGGGCTCGCCCAATGAATTATTTCAAACAAAAAAATTCGTTTCGCTGACTGGGTCGCCAGCGCGTTTCGAATGCGGGATGAAATGTGGGACGCGTTCGGGTTGTTGGTGCGGAAGCCCCACAAAATCAACTGACTAAGACGCAGGGTTGGCGGAGAGGGAGGGATTCGAACCCCCGATACCCTTGCGAGTATGCCGCATTTCGAGTGCGGTGCTTTCAACCACTCAGCCACCTCTCCGGAGCCCGAAACGGGCCTGAAAAAGGCCCCGAATGGACGGGCGCTATGTAACCAAGCGCGCCAAGACAGACAAGGGTCGCACGGCGTATATTGCGGCATCTTCGACGAACCGAGCCATTTGCCCGACCGACCGACCGATGCATAACGCACTGAAATTCGACCTCGTCCGCAAGGAATTGCACGGCGTCTTCATGACGCTCGGCCTGGTCGCCATCCTGACCGCAGTACTGTTTGCCCTGGTTTGGGAAATGGGACTCGCCCACGGTTCCGTCGTTTTCCTGGTCCCGGTGGTGATCGCGGCCACGCGCTGGGGGATCGTATCGGCGGTCGTCGCCGCAATATGCGGCGTGCTCGCCTCCGCCTTTTTCTTCTATCCGCCGCTCTACAGCTTCCACATCAAGGATCCGCAGGAGGTCATCGACCTGATCCTGTTCATCTTCGTGGCGGTGGCGGTGAGCCAACTCGCAACCCGCCTCAAGTGGCAGCTGGAGATGGCGCGGCAGCGTGAAATCGACTTGCGCGACCTCTACGCTTTCTCGCGGCGCCTGGCCGTAGCGTTCGATGTCTCCGACATTCATGCCGCTATCGAAGACCACCTCGCCAGCATCATGCAGCGCAACGTGGTGCTATTTGCCAGCGCGCGCGAGGCCTCGAACAGCACCGGGCGGCGCGCCGGCGTAGCGGTTCCGGAGCGCGTTCTCACCGAGGCGATCGAGGTCGCATCGGGCCACCGTGACACCCCTGCCGGTGCGATGGTGACCACCGACAGCGGCGAAATCTGGCTCGTTCGCGCGGTCTCGCCGAAAAGTCCCGAATTCGGAGTCATCGCAATCAATCTCGGCCATGAATCGAAGGAGCGAACCGACGAGCTGCGCATCCGTGTGGATGCGGTGCTGGCCGACGCAACCGCCACACTTGAACGGCTCGGCGTCGCCCATGCGATCAGCGAAGCGCGCATGCGGTCGCAGACCGACCAGTTGCGCGAGGCTTTGATCGGCTCTGTCAGTCATGAGTTGCGTACCCCTCTTGCTTCGATCCTCGGCGCCGCAACTGTACTCAGCGCAGCGCCCGCGCTCCAAAAGGAGAAGAAACTGACCGCGCTGGTTCACGACGTACGCGATGAAGCCGAACGTCTCAACAACGATATTCAAAATCTGCTTGATGCCACGCGTATCAGCAGCGACGGCGTCAAGCCGCGCGCCGAATGGGCGGATCCCGCCGATATCATCAACTCGGCAGTAGAGCGCTGTCGGCACCGTCTTGCTGATCGCCGCCTGGTGGTTGATCTGCCATCGGACCTGCCATTGATTCATGTCGATCCGGTACTGGTTCAGCAGGCTCTGGTGCAGATCTTCGACAATGCGGTGAAATATTCCGCGTCTAGATCGCAGATCACGGTTACGGCGCGTACGCCCGATGGCCACCTGGTCATCAGTGTGACCGACAAGGGCGCCGGACTGACCTCCGCAGAGCGGTCAAAGATCTGGGGTCGGTTCGCGCGCGGCGAGCGTCATGCTGCAACCACCAGCGGTTCCGGCCTCGGCCTGTGGATCGCCAACGCCTTCATCGCCGCCAACGGCGGAAAGGTAAGCGCCGTCAGCGAGGGTCCCGGACTTGGCACGACGGTGGCGATCGAATTGCCGGTGACGCAAGCCGCCGTGCCTCAACTGGAAAGCGATACCGATGAGTGAGCCCTCCCCCATTGTTCTCGTCGTCGACGACGAGGTCCAAATCCGCCGGTTCCTGCGCACTGGCTTCGAGCTCAATGGCTTTGTCGTTCATGAAGCCGGGACTGGCGCCGAAGCTATCCGCACGGCGACATTGCGGCCGATTGATCTTGTCATCATCGATCTCGGTTTGCCTGACATGGATGGCGCCGAGGTGGTCGAGCGGATCCGCTCCTGGTCGAGCGTGCCAATCATCGTGCTGTCAGTGCGCTCGAATGAGGCCCAGAAGGTGCATTTGCTCGAGCTCGGCGCTGACGACTACGTGGTTAAGCCGTTCGGCATGGCCGAATTGCTCGCGCGCGTGCGGGTGGCGCTAAGGCGGCAAATGCGCGCCGTGTCCGGTGAGCCCACAGTCAAGGCCGGTCCCCTCACCATCGATCTCGCCGCCCGCGCAGTCATGCTCAAGGACAAGCGCCTGACGCTGACGCCGAAGGAGTACCGGTTGCTACAGGTTCTGGCGCAACACGCCGGCAACGTGGTCACCCACCAACATCTGCTCAAGGAGGTGTGGGGCTCTATCCACGTGCATGATACTCATTACTTACGTATCTTCGTCCGCAA
>DASSLE010000224.1:0-7287 GCA_035689725.1 Pseudolabrys sp. | reverse complement strand
GGATTCGGAGTCTTCGTAGCGGTGCTAGAGACTATTGGAGCTAAGAGGACTGCGTGGTGGGCCCGGGAGGACTCGAACCTCCAACCAGACCGTTATGAGCGGTCGGCTCTAACCAGTTGAGCTACGGGCCCAGTACGCCCCCCTTCTATCAATGCACGCGGGCGATACGCAATGTCGGCCTCCTGACTGAGCGGAGATTGCGCTAGGCTGCGCATCAAAATTCGCCGGGAGCGCCATCGCCATGCATATCTTCAGCCTCGAGCGCGAACAGGAGTGGGATCCCAAGCACCATGTTGAAAAGATCCTCGGCAAAATAGCCGAGGGTGACTTCACCGTGGCTTGCTGGGAGCCCGGCCAAATCAGCCCCTATCACTGCCATCCGCATGCCACCGAAATCTATTTCTGCTTTTCCGGCAGCGGTACCATGCGGACGCCGACGGAAACCGTCGCAGTCACGCCCGGCGCCTTCGTTGTCCACCCGCCAGGTGAGGTACACGAATACGAGAACGGGCCCGCGCGCACGTTGCTTTTCCGTGTACGGTACGGCACCGACATGCGCGCGCGCCATTGCGAATGGCGCGGCAACAAAGCCTGGAAACAGTCGGCGGAAGATGCCATATACTATCGAGAACATCCGCTTCGGTAACGAGTGTCTACCGGACCCCGGTAATGACAAGTTCAATTACATCTTTAACAATCGCTTGGCGTTCCCGCTCAAGATCTTGATCTTGTCCGAATTCGAAATCGACACGCTTTCCATCCACTTGACAGCCGGCGGATTCATTACGAACGGCCAGTCGACCGCAAACAAGATGTGGTCGACGCCCATCTCCAGAATGCAGCAGATCAACGCCGGATCGGAGAAGAAGCCGCTGGTGGTGACATAGAAGTTCTTGCAGAAGATATCGCGGAAGCTCATCGCCTTCTGACCCGGCCGCTTGAGCGAGGAATCGATGCGCCAGACTAGAAATGGCAGCGTTTCGCCGAAATGGCCGAGAATGATCTTCAAATTTGGATGCGCGTCGAATACTCCGGACAGCACCAGCCGAACCGCTTGCGTCGCCGTCTCCACCGTGTAGCCCCAGGCCGGCCTCACCACCAGCGGGAAGTCTTTGGCATAGTCTTGATAGTAGATTTCCGTCACCTTCGGATGCGGCAGCGAGGGATGGAAGTAGATCGGCACGTCGAGTTTTTCCGCGCGCTCGTAGATCGGCCAGAATTTCTTGAGGTCGAGGAACTCGCCGTTCGACATGCCATGCAGCATGACGCCCTTAAAACCAAGCTTGGTGACAGCGCGTTCGAGCTCGTCGGCGGCCGCCTTCGGATCGGCGGTCGGCAGGGCAGCAAAAGCCGCGAAGCGTTTGGGATTGGCCGCGCACACTTTGGCGAGGCGGTCGTTCACCTGCCGGGTCAGGTCTGCGGCGATGTCGGCCGCGAGCTTCTGGGTGGATGGGGCGCCGTGCGAGAGAACCTGGATGTCGATGCCGGCCTCGTCCATCTCCTTGAGGCGTAGACTGCCTAGATCATAGAGCCGCTCATCCGTCTCATTGCCACGTCCGGCTTCGGGACCGGTGAAATACTTGGCCAATTCGGGGTCCCAATAATGCTCCTCGATGGCAATGATCGGACAATCCGGCTTTTTCATCATGACGCTTCCCCGCAACGCTAATGGAGCCGCTTCGTAGCAATCGCGAGGTAAGCTGTCACGGCCCTTACCCATGACGGTCGGTGACAGCGCCCGTGATAAAAATGCCGCATACGTTCTGTTGCCGAACAAACGGTGTGCAAGCGTGGCTTTGGTATAGACCCCGACTCAGTTATGCACAGATCGATGCTGCCGATTCTCCGGATTCTCCCTGTGGGCGGCGTACTTCTCGCCATTTTGATCCTGGTGTTGGCGCTTAGCCCGCCGGACGGGTCCCGTTCGCCTATGGCCGCAACGATCGCGCCCGCACGCGGCGCACTAGTTGACCGCGACCGTCATCCCGAAGTGCGGCAATTCCTCATCCGCGCCGCTCTCAAACGCGCTGATGAACTCAATCGTTTGCGCGAGCTGCCCGACACGCCGGTCCGCTCCGACACTACGCAGTCCAAAGTCGCGGGCCTCCCCAACGATCGAAGCGACACGGATCCGGAAGAAGCGGGCGCGGTCAATGAGACGCCCAGCGTTAGCATTCCAGTCGAAATCGGCGACCCCTCGTCGTTTGAATTGCCTGTGGCCTCGCAGGAGGAAAGCGCGCCGGCGGTCAGGAAACCTGAGCCTGCCAAACCGGAACGGGAAATCCGTCGCCGCGGGGCACATCGGGCGCGCCACAAAGTGACGGCCAACGCCACGCCGCCTCATCAGCTCACTCTGTTCGAGATTTTGTTCGGCGGGCAACAGTACCAACAACCGGCGTACGGCACCCAGCAGTACCAACAGCAGCCATATGTTGCTTCGCAAGCGAGTCAGTCGGCCTTTTCAACGGTCCCCCGCACCATTCCCTACTAGCGCGGGGCGACACCCTTCGATCACGACATCAGAATGCCCGGCTGCGGCGTCGCGAGCGACCAACAATGCGGTTCCTACTGCGATCAATAATAGTCGGGACGGCCGCTATAGAGACTCGGCGAGGATGCGACACTTTCGCTATGCGAGATTGCCCTACGCAAGCTTCGTTCGTAACTGAATTTCACGCTGCCCGGCGCTGCGGAAGCGTATGCGGCGAGCGAATTATCCGCCGATTTCATCGGCACGCTCTTGCCCTTGGCGGCATAATAATAACCGGCGGCATAATAATGCACCGCGCGGTTGGTATTGCCGTTGGCGACGCGATAGGCGCCGGCGAGATACTTTACAGCGTATGTCATGTTGGTGTCGGCATCGAGCAGGCCGGCGGCGTTGCCGGTGTATCCCATCGAGTGGGCGGTCGCGAGCTTGATTTGCATCAGCCCGTAGTTGCCTGCACTGACGACGCGCGGATTGCCGCCGCTCTCACGCTTGATCACACGACGTACCAGATCCTCCGGCACATTGTTCGCCGCGGCATGGCGGGCGATCAACGCATCGAGATTGCCGTTGGCATCGAGACTCGTCAAACGCTGCTTTTGCGCGAACGCCGGGGTGGCGGCGAGCGCGACCAAAATCGTTGTGATTGTGAGTTTGCGAATCATAGCGGCTCCGGTTTTGCAGACTTGAGTTGTGAGGGAAGCGCGGCTCTTCACAACAAACTCCGGCAACTTTGTGACGCAACTGCGTTAAATCCCCACGCATTCCATCACGAAATAATTCAATGTGTGGCGGAATACCTCCGTTCCGCATTTATTTACCGTCCTTAGACGCTACAAACCTATTTGATTCGAATCAAAGTAGCTCGCGTGCGCCCCGCTTTAACTTCTCTTGCCTTCATGATCACAGCGAAGGGGGCCTCACATCATGCCGAGACAAACCGCCTTTGCGGCGTTTGCCATCAGCCAGGCCTGACCCGATTTCTACACGCGAAATTTCCGAGGACCGGGGAGCGCCAAATAATAAAAATCTCTCCGTCTCCAGTCGCGGCGCGCGAGAGCTGTGTGTAGGCTTCCCTGCGTACATTCGGGACGGGAGGCCTTTATGGATACCCCGCACAACACGCTGGAGGATCGCCTGCGCGCGGTTGAGGACACGCTTGCGATCTATCATTTGATCGCGAGCCATCCGCCGGCCGCCGACACAGGTACTGATCGCTATTACCGCGATGCGTTCACCGCGGACGGCGAGATCGATCTCGGCGGCGGCAAGGGCGCGACCGGCAACGAAGCGATTGCGGCGATCGTAAAGACGCCGGAGCACCAGGCCGCGATTGCCGGCGGCCTATGCCACTTCGCTGGATTGCCGCGCGTCGAGCTCAACGGCGACACGGCGGTGGCGACGTCGTATTTGCAAATCATCACGCCCGACCGGCAGGCCGCGCCGCGCGAGGTTTCCGGCCACGGCACATCAACCGGCTTCCGCATCCACCGCGTCGGCGCCAATCGCTGGGAACTCAGGCGCGCCAAAGACGGATGGAGAGTGGAGCGGCGTACGCTGCGACCGCTCGACGGCACCGACGACGCGCGGGCCTTGCTGCGGCGGGCGATTACGCCGTAATTTTCTCAGCGAAACGAAACCAACGGAAATGAACAAGGGAGCATGACATGCCGAAGGCTTATGGGTGGTGGCCTATCGTTCGGTGAAAAATCCGGAAGCCTGGAAGGCCTATGCCAACCTCGCGGTGCCGGCGATTGAATCTTCCGGCGGCCGCTTCCTGGCGCGAAGCAATCCGGCGAAAACTTATGAGCCGGTATGAACCAGCGCGTGGTGCTGGTCGAGTTCGACAGCCTCGACAAGGCCCTCGCCTGCCATGACACGCCCGCCTACAAGGAGGCGCTCAAGGCGCTTGGTACCGCCAATGTTGAGCGCGATATGCGCGTGGTTGAAGGCGCCGTCTAGTTTGTCGTCCCCTTACTCGGGACCGGCTTCGCCGGCTCGAGCACAGGCTCCGGCGGCGGCGAGTGATGGTCTCACCACTCCGCGAACGGATAACGCTCGTGCGCGGCCGCGGCGTCGCGCTGCGCGTCGGCGATCACTTCGAAAAAAGTCACGATGAAAAAAATAACACGACCGAAGCCGGCGTGCGGCAGCAAAGCCGGTGCGCGAACAGGCAATGTAGTCATCGGTCTCAATCTCCTTTGAAATTACTAGAAGCGCGATGGAGTTGACAGGAAGCGACGTTCGATCTCACGCTCGATCTCGTCGGTGAATTTGCCGTTACCGAGATAGCGCGCGATCTCACGTTCGGCCTGGCGGCGACGCGACTGCATCATGGCTGTGGCGAGCCAGCGGAAGAAGCCAGGGCGAGTGCGCGCAGGAGTTTCAGCGATGAAGTTGCGCGTGGCAACGGTGGGCGGAGCGTAAGCCATGGATCATCTCCCTTCGTTGGGCTCGACGACTCCATAGGCGCTTCCCATTTTTTTCTTATTGTTGTTGACGCGAAAATAAACGTTGCTCGCCGCCAACACCACGCCTAGTGGAACATACGTTCCATGCGCGTGAATCATGCGGTATGTCGTACGCATGTCGCATTTGCGTGCATTTGATTCAAAATGCGGCGTGCACTGCCGTCGCGCACGGCAATGGACAACCGCGCCACACCTCCGCCGCAAAGTTGCAAGCATTCATTAACGAATTAAGCGTGGCGCACCTTCGCTTGCGCACCGATTGCTAAAATCGCAATACATCCCTATATACGGGTCATTCGCGATTGCGCCTGCCCTTGCAGTTTTGGCCTTAACGGCCCTTTCCCAGGAACACGCAAAATCCGGATATGAGGCCCATGCGAATGGTTTGTATGGGGCATAAACGCTTTTCGCGTTTTCATAAGGAGGCCATGATGGCCACTGGTACCGTTAAGTTCTTCAACACCCAAAAGGGCTTCGGCTTTATCGTGCAGGACGGCGGCGGCCCCGATGTGTTTGTTCACATCTCGGCAGTCGAGCGCGCCGGCATGAGCAATCTCAACGAAGGCCAGAAGCTTTCGTTCGACGTGCAGGCCGACTCGCGCAGCGGCAAGTCCGCTGCCGCTAATCTGCAAGCGGTCTGATTTCCGTTTTGACGACAGCGCCAGCGCGTGAGCGCTGGCGTTTTCTTTTGTGCTAGGATGACGTGTATGGCGAAGAAACCGGGGAGCAACCCCAAAAACGAATTCGTCTTCTTCGACGTCCTTTACGAGGACGGCTCGCAGCGCTCCAACCGGCGCGTGCCGGCGGAGCTGCTCGGCGGCCTGGAAAAGGACGAGCCCGCGCGCGGCTTCATTATCGAGCGGGATCGCGAGATTGCCGAGAAGTCCGGTCGTGCTCCGCTGGCGATCAAGAGCATCGGTCGCACTGGCGCCAAGAAGAAATTGAGCAACTAGAAGCAAAGATTGGTCACGAACTTTCCGTTTTTGTCCTTAATCACGTAGGGACATTCCGCGCGTTTGAGAGCGGCCTTGGCATCTTCATTGCCAAGCGCCGCGGCTTTCTCGTAATAGGATTTGGCGGCGCTTGAATCCTGCGGGCCCCCTCGACCGCTTTGCGCAAACGCACCCATTCGCTCCATTGCCGCGGGATGACCCTGCGCGGCCGCCTTTTCAAACAACGCGCGCGCGGCGACATCGTCTTTTGGCCCGCCAATGCCATCCGCCGTCATTAGCCCAAGCTGATATTGCGCTTCAGCTGAATTTGTCTCCGCCGCTTTCGATAGCATGGAACGCGCCTTGATAGGGTCCGACGGCGCACCGCCCGAGAGTGCCGCGAGATTGGTAACGCCGCGTGGGTTGCCGGCCTCGGCAGCGCGCTCGAACAGCTTGCGCGCCTCAGCCTGGTCCTTCGGGACGCCTGTCCCAGTGCCGAGCAGCACACCAAGCTCGACCATTGCCGACGTGCT
Organism: Pseudolabrys sp.; assembly: GCA_035689725.1. Taxonomy (GTDB): domain Bacteria; phylum Pseudomonadota; class Alphaproteobacteria; order Rhizobiales; family Xanthobacteraceae; genus Pseudolabrys. The sequence continues at coordinate 863 of DASSLE010000224.1, read as the reverse complement.
GCCTTTGTCGGCCGCCTTGCGCCAGGCACTCATGGCCTCCGGCAATTGCCGGTTAGCTGCGTAGGCGCGGCCAAGCTCGTAAAGCGCGCGGCGCGATGATGCCGACGCGATTTTGCAAAATTTGATCGCTGTAGCGATATCGGACTGGGCGATCTCGGCAGTCCCTTTGATGTCCGCCGGCTTGTCCGGATCGGCGGGGTCGGCGGCGATCCGGTCACAAAGTACGAGATCGGCCGATTGAGCGTGGGCCGAAGTGGCAGCGATGATCAACACCAACAGGCCAATGCTGAAGTTGCAGACGATCGAAATTAGGCTAGATCGTTTCAACATGATCCTCATTGCCGCCTGCTCGCACATCGTTTTGCGACGAAACGATTTTAAAACCGCGGACCTGGGCCAGCACAGCACGCTCAATATTGCCACGCAAGAACGGGTAGAATAGGCCGGCGCCGCAGGGACGTCTCACGGCCGCCGATCCCATATTGGCATTAGCGGACGTGCCAACCCTCCCAATATTTCGCCGCAAAGCGAACCGCGCCCTGGTCGGCCAGCTTCGCGTCGGGCTGCACATCGGCCGGTTCATTCCGGCGAAATACACCTAGGAGCTCATCGAGAATTCGGATTTCCGCAAGTTCGACGATTCTCTGCGCATGGTGCTCGATTGCACGCCGGAACTGGCAGCCGAATCGAGGGCTATTTGAAGACAGAGGTAGCCAAGGGCGTGGTCCGTTACGGTGCGCACCGCCAGGATGCGGCGATGATGACATGCTTCACGCCGCACTTGCCGCGAACGCGCTCAAGGAAAGCAGCACGCGCGAGTAATGGTCAACCTCTGATGCGCGCCCGCGCGGCATTCTCGACCA